>NZ_JBXVPZ010000478.1:0-7196 GCF_057961495.1 Streptomyces sp. P5F9
CCCGCACCCCGAGCAGCCTCCCGTGTACCCGGCCGCGCCCGGTGGCCCGGACCCCTTCGCGCTCGACCAGCTGGCGACCGACGCCGCCGCCCGCGCGCACGCGCTGCTCAGCACCGGCCGGGACCCGGTGGGCGGCCTGACGCTGTGGCAGGACGCGGTGCGGCTCGCCGCGGCCCGCCCCGGTTCGGGGCTGACCGTCACCACCCGTTCCCTCTACGCCTCCCTGGCCAAGGCCACCGGACGTACCACTGCCGAGCTGGCGCGCGCGGTCGCCGCCTGGCGGCAGGGCGGCATCGAAGGGCTCGCGGTGCTCGAAGAACCCTGGGACCCACCGGCCGGCCGCTTCGACCGAGCCCGCCCGCTCCTCCTCGCCGCCGACCTCCCGGCCTTCCGCCCCTGGCACAACCACCTCACCCACCCTCACGGCCACGTCCAGCTCCGACTGGGCCGCGACGGCCTGTGGTACGCCTACGAATCAGAACCCGGCGACGAGGACTGGTGGCCCAGAGGCACCCCCGACCTGGACCCGGTAGGGGCACTCACGGGCCTGGGCGCGCCGAGCGAACTCTGAGCCGCCGAGCAGCCGCCGAGCAGCATGGAGTGGCCTTCGACACAGCCCCACCGGTCGCATCTCTCTCACCGGTCGGCAACTCCCCTGCTCTCACCCCTGTCCCGTGAAGGCGATGTGAGGGTTCCCCACTGATGTGTGGGAGCCGAGTGGGGAGACCGGGGGCCCCACAGCCGGACCGTAAGAAACGGCGGTTACGTTGGAGCGGTGAGCGATATGAAGACCCCTGCACTCCAGTACCGCTTCGACGGCCCCGAAGACGCGCCCGTTCTCATCCTGGGCCCGTCCCTCGGGACGACGTGGCACATGTGGGATCGCCAGGTGCCCGAGCTGATGAAGCAGTGGCGGGTCTTCCGGTACGACCTGCCGGGCCACGGCGGCTCGCCCGCGCACCCGACCGGCTCGGTCTCCGACCTGGCCGACCGGCTGCTGGCCACGCTCGACGCCCTCGGCGTGCAGCGCTTCGGCTACGCGGGCTGCGCGCTCGGCGGCGCCGTCGGCCTCGAACTGGTCCTGCGCCACCCGGAGCGCGTGGCCTCACTGGCACTGATCGCCGCCTCGCCCCGCTTCGGCACGGCGGACGAGTTCCGCCAGCGCGGCGTGATCGTGCGGACGAACGGGCTCGACCCCATCGCCCGCACCTCGCCGGACCGGTGGTTCACCAGCGGGTTCGCCGCGTCGCAGCCCGCGATCACCGAGTGGGCCGTCCAGATGGTGCGCACCACCGACCCCGGCTGCTACATCGCCGCGTGCGAGGCCCTGGCCGCGTTCGACGTACGGTCCGAACTCGCCCGCATCGGCGTGCCGACCCTCGTCCTCGTCGGCTCCGACGACCAGGTCACCGGCCCCGCCGAGGCCCGCACGCTGGTCGCCGGCATCCCGGACGCCCGCCTCGCCGTCGTACCCGGCGCCTCGCACCTGGTCCCGGTCGAGCAGCCCGCCGCCGTCACGGACCTCCTCGTCCGGCACTTCTCCACCGCCTGGCAGCCCGCCTACGAGCACTCCACCGGGCAGTTCGCCATCGCGGCGACCCCGGTCAAACCGGTCCTCGCCCCGCCGCCGCAGCTCGCGCCGATCGCCGAGATCGCGCCGCCGCCCGCCGTACCGCCGCAGGTCATGGGCCGTCCGGACCCCTACGACGCCGGGATCAAGGTCCGCCGTGAGGTGCTCGGCGACGCGCATGTCGACCGGGCGCTGGCGCAGGCCGACGAGTTCTCCGGGGACTTCCAGGACTTCATCACCCGTTACGCGTGGGGCGAGATCTGGGACCGGCCCGGCCTCGACCGGCGCTCACGCAGCTGTGTCACCCTCACCGCGCTGGTCGCGGGTGGCCACCTGGACGAGCTGGCCTTCCACACCCGGGCGGCGCTGCGCAACGGCCTCACCCCGGCCGAGATCAAGGAGGTGCTGCTGCAGGCGGCCGTGTACTGCGGGGTCCCGGCGGCGAACAGCGCGTTCAAGGTCGCCCAGCAGGTCATCCGCGAGGAGACGACCCCCACCGAGTGAACCACCGGCTGACCCCACGGAGTGATCTTCAGACGGGCACCGGAAGTACCAGCCTCACCCGCCCGTCCACCGTTCCGGCGCGGCAGGATGGACCCATGAAGCTGACGAAGAATTCGCACGCCTGCATCCGCCTGGAGAAGGACGGCCGGTCGCTCGTCATCGACCCGGGCACCTTCAACGAGGAGGACGCCGCGGTCGGCGCGGACGCGATCCTGGTCACCCACGAGCACCTCGACCACTTCAACGAGGACCGGCTGCGGGCCGGTCTGGAGGCCAACCCGGCCGCCGAGATCTGGACGCTGAAGTCGGTCGCGGACCAGCTCTCCGCCGCGTTCCCGGGCCGCGTGCACACGGTCGGCCACGGCGACACCTTCACGGCGGCGGGCTTCGACGTCCAGGTGCACGGCGAACTGCACGCCGTGATCCACCCGGACATCCCGCGCATCACCAACGTCGGCTACCTCATCGACGGAGGCCGCGTCTTCCATCCCGGCGACGCGCTCACCGTCCCGGACCACCCCGTCGAGACGCTGATGCTCCCGGTCATGGCCCCCTGGAGCAAGATCTCCGAGGTCATCGACTACGTCCGCGAGGTCAAGCCGCAGCGCGCCTACGACATCCACGACGCCCTGCTCACCGACCTCGCCCGCCCGATCTACGACATGCAGATCGGCGCGCTCGGCGGCGCGGAGCACCTGCGGCTGGCGCCGGGGGACAGCGCGTCGGTCTGAGTGTCAGTGCCGCCCGGTAGGTTGTGAGGCATGCGTATCGCGACCTGGAACGTGAACTCGATCACCGCCCGTCTGCCGAGGCTCCTGGCCTGGCTGGAGAGCAGCGGCACCGACGTGCTGTGCCTCCAGGAGGCCAAGCTGGCCGAGGCGCAGTTCCCGTTCGACGCGCTGCGCGAGGCGGGTTACGAGGCGGCGGTCAACGCGACCGGCCGGTGGAACGGCGTGGCGGTGCTCTCCCGGGTCGGGCTCGACGACGTGGTCAAGGGCCTCCCCGGGGACCCCGGTTACGACGGCGTTCAGGAGCCCCGCGCCGTCGCGGCGACCTGCGGCCCGGTCCGCGTCTGGTCGGTGTACGTGCCGAACGGCCGCGAGGTGGACCACCCCCACTACGCGTACAAGCTCCAGTGGTTCGAGGCCCTCAAGGCGGCCGTCGCCGGCGACGCGCAGGGCGGCCGCCCGTTCGCGGTGCTCGGCGACTACAACGTGGCGCCGACGGACGACGACGTCTTCGACGTGGCCGCCTTCGAGGGCCTCACCCACGTCACCCCGGCCGAGCGCGCCGCGCTGACCGCCCTGCGCGAAGCGGGCCTGTCCGACGTGGTCCCGCGCCCCCTGAAGTACGACCACCCGTACACGTATTGGGACTACCGCCAGCTCGCCTTCCCGAAGAACCGCGGCATGCGCATCGACCTGGTCTACGGCAACGAACCGTTCGCGAAGGCCGTCACCGACTCCTACGTCGACCGCGAGGAGCGCAAGGGCAAGGGCGCCTCGGACCACGCCCCGGTGGTCGTGGACCTGGACGTCTGACCCGAGGAAACCGGCCAGGTCAGCTCAGCGAGGCGAACCACCGCACCACGGCCGCCGTTGCCGCCCGCTGGGAGCCCAGGTGGCGGGAGCCGCCGTAGTCCGGAGTGCCGAGGTCGACCAGTGGCGCCTCGACACCCAGGGCCCGGAACGACGCCTGGCAGTGCTCGCTGTTCCCGTTCACGGCCTGCTCGTCGCCCTCGGCGTAGTAGAGCCGCACCGGAGCCTGCGGCGTCCAGCCCGTGCACACCCCGTCGGTGACCCGCAGCGCGGCGGCCAGCCCGCCCGTCGGGTGCGCGAGCAGCGCCCGCCCGTGCGCCGTGAGCAGCTCATCCACGGTGTCCGGTGTCCGGGCCATGACCTCCTGCCCGGTGTGCGTACCGTCCAACAGGCCCTCGATCGTGCGGGAGTACGGCGCCCGGAAGACCTCGCCGGGGTTGTCGTAGACGTGATGGAGCCGGTTGAAGGAGACGAGGGCCAGCGCGGTGTAGATGACGCCGTCCTTCGGGTCCGCGCGCCCGTCCAGCAGGGCGGGCAACGCCACGTCCCGGAAGGCGTACGCACCGCTGACCGGTGCGAGCGCCGCCGCCCGGAAGCGGGGATCGGCCCCCTCTTGCAGGGCCCGCGCCAGTCCGAGCGCCGCCGAAGCCCCTTGCGAGAAGCCGGTGATGAGCACGTCCCGCCCCAACTGCCGTCCGATCGTGGGCGCGTAGGAGTCCGCGGCCCGCAGCAGGTCCAGCGCGGTGGTCGTCTCGGAGGGCACGTCCATCCACTGCTGCCGACCGGGGCCGAGGCCCAGACCGAGGTAGTCCGGGAGGACGACGGCGAAGCCCGCCGACGCGTAGGTCAGGGCGGGCGCCTGGCTCCACACTTCGGACGACACCGAGGCGACGTCGTCCTTGAAGAGTTCGGTGCCGTGCGTGAACGAGACGGTGCGCAGCCGCCGTTCACCATTGCGCGGGAAGGCCAGCAGCCCGCTGGCGGTGGTGGGCCGGCCCTTCGGATCCACCGTGCGGTACACCACCCGGTAGGTGTCGACGCCGTAGCGCACGGCCCCGGCGTCCCACGCCCCGTCCTCGTCGCCCCTCAACTCGGCGGCCACCTCCCGCGCGGACAACGTCCGCAGACGCACCACCGACACCAGCCGACCCCGCGCCGTATCGGGCACTCCATGCGCGGACGCGGCCGCAACGGCCCCCGCCCCCACGGCCCCCGCGGACACCGAACCGCTCACCACCAGGGCGACGGTCACCGACGACAGCACCATCAACTTGCCTGTCCGATTCATACTGCGACCGTACGAAGCGGACATCGCGCCCACCATCCGGCCAACCCGCCCTCGGCGGACGGGCTTTCCCCCTCCCGGGGCCGGGGGCTGACACGCCACTCGCGACGCCCTGTGGTGCGTACGGCGGTGCGAATGTCACGCTGGGAGTATGAACATCCCTTTCCTGGGCAACCGGGGCGAGAAGCGCGCTGCGCACGACCCCGAGGGCATCGCCGAACCGCTGTCCGAGTGCGAACTGCTCCGCTCCCATGCGGCCCGGGAGGGCGTCCAACTCGACGACTCCGTGGGCTCGTTGGAAGCGCTCGACCAACTGGTGCCCCGCTGGCGGGACGACGAGGAGACCATGTCCTGGCTCGGCAACGACGCCGGTCTGTATCTGGGGACGGTGATCGTGCGTACGGTGCCGGGCGCCGCCTGGGCGATCTGGCTGAACGGCCAGCCCGTCGTACGGCTCGACTCCGGGCGCGAGTTCGACGTCGTGGCCTCCGGTCATGAGTGGGCCGCCAGCGGTGTGCCCGAACTCTCGCAGCTGTACGCCGAGGTCGCGGAAGAGTAACGGCGGGCTTAAATACGGCTAATGCCCGAAAAGTGCGTGTCGTGCCTTAACTCCACTCTTGTGTCGATAGTTTGCGGCGACCACGACACAGCTGAGAGTGAGTAGGGCTGGGCATGGCCGTCGATCCGTTGATCGAACTGCGTGACGTCAACAAGTACTACGGGGAGCTGCATGTCCTGCAGGACATCAACCTCACCGTCGGCAAGGGGGAGGTGGTCGTGGTCATCGGCCCGTCGGGGTCGGGAAAGTCGACGCTGTGCCGGGCGATCAACCGGCTGGAGACCATCGAGTCCGGGACGATCGAGCTCGACGGGCAGCCGCTGCCCGAGGAGGGCAAGGCCCTCGCGAAGCTCCGCGCCGAGGTCGGCATGGTCTTCCAGTCCTTCAACCTGTTCGCCCACAAGACGGTCCTGCAGAACGTCTCGCTGGCCCAGGTCAAAGTCCGCGGGCGCAAGCGCGAGGACGCCGACAAGCGGTCGTTGGAGCTCCTGGACCGCGTGGGACTCGCCTCCCAGGCACCCAAGTTCCCCGCGCAGCTCTCCGGCGGCCAGCAGCAACGCGTGGCCATCGCCCGAGCCCTCGCCATGGAACCCAAGGCGCTCCTCTTCGACGAGCCGACCTCGGCCCTCGACCCGGAGATGATCAACGAAGTCCTTGAGGTCATGCGTCAACTCGCCCACGACGGCATGACGATGGTCGTCGTCACCCACGAGATGGGCTTCGCCCGCTCCGCCGCCAACCGCGTCGTGTTCATGGCCGACGGCCGCATCGTCGAGGACCGCACCCCCGAGGAGTTCTTCACCAACCCGCGCAGCGACCGGGCCAAGGACTTCCTGTCCAAGATCCTCAAGCACTGAGCGGGGGAGTGCGATCCATGTTCCGTACCACCCGTGTGTCCCTCGCCCTGGCCGCGCTCGCCGTGCTGTGCGCGAGCGCCTGCGGCAAGGAGGGCAGCCCGCCCGTCAAGGGTCCGGCCGCCGCGAAACTCCCCAACTACCAAGTGGCGCAAGGCTTTCAGCTCCCCGGCTCCAAGACCTGGAAGCGGGCGAAGAAGCGCGGCTACTTCACCGTCGGCGCCAAGGAGGACCAGCCCTACCTCGGCGAGAAGGACCCGGCGACAGGCAGCTACTCCGGCTTCGACATCGAGATCGCCCAGATGATGTCGGCCTCCCTCGGCTTCGCCCCGAAGACGATCCACTTCAGGACGATCGCCTCCGCCAACCGCGAAACCGCCCTGCAGAACGGCCAGATCGACTACTACGTCGGCACCTACACCATCAACGACATGCGCAAGAAACTCGTCGGCTTCGCCGGCCCCTACTACCTGGCCGGCCAGTCGCTCCTCGTCCGCACCGACGAGCACGACATCCACGGCCCGCAGGACCTCGCCGGAAAACGCGTCTGCTCGGCGGCCGGCTCCACGCCGTACCAGCGCATCAAGGACGACTATCCGAAGGCCCAACTCGTCGCCTACGACACGTACTCGGTCTGCGTCGACAACCTGCTCACCTATCAGGTCGACGCCGTCACCACCGACGACGCGATCCTCATCGGCTACGCGGCGAAGGTCCCCGATCAACTGAAGGTCGTCGGCAAACCCTTCTCGAAGGAGCCGTACGGCATCGGAGTCCCGCACGGCGACAACGCCCTGCGGTTCGCCCTCGACGACGCGTTGGAGGCCCGTGAGAAGAACGGCGACTGGAAGAAGGCGTACGAGGCGACGCTCGGCCTGTCCGGAGT
>NZ_JBXVPZ010000479.1:0-7192 GCF_057961495.1 Streptomyces sp. P5F9
GATGGGCGTCCCACGCGTCGGGGGCGGTCGTTTCCGGGGCCAACAGACCTTCCTCTACGGCGCGTTGGGCGAGCCATACCTCGGCGGGCGTCCGGTGCAGGCGCGCCAGCCGGTGCTCGGCCATGGCGGCGAGGTTGGTCCGGCAGCAGGCCGCGAGGCGTTCGGCGTAGGCACGGCCGGACACCGACAGCCGTCCCCCACCATCACCGTTGCCGCTCAACTCGCGGGCGAATACGGCGTCCACCTGTCGTTCGTCGTACGCGGCGAGCCGTTGTCCGGCGCCTGGTGGCGGCGGATCGAGGAGGTGGATGGCATCGACGGGTCGACCGTCGGCCTCGGCAAGTGCCGCCATGGACAAGGCAGTCCAGGCACCGAACGACCAACCCGCCAAGCGCAGGCAGTAGTTCGGGTCCGGAAACGCGGCTCGCACGGCTTCCAGGTAGTGCGCGGCACGGTCGGCGATCGACCGGGCGGGCTGCGCCGGGTCGCGTAGTCTCGGGTCGGCGATGAGGCAGACGGTCAACTCGTCGGGCAGGGCCGCCACCAGAGGCCGGTAGGCCTGGATGTCGCCGCCGACCGGATGGACCAGGCACAGCACGTCCGGGCCCGGTCCGCGCTGCCACACCTCCACGTCCACTCCGGCGGCGGACGCGCGAGTGCCGGCGTCGAGGTTGCCGAGGTGTCCGAGGATCTCGGTGAGGCTCACCCGGTGGCTGAGCCGGGACAGGTCGATGTCGGTGCCGTAGCGGCGTTTCACCTCGTCGATGAATTCCAGCAGGGTGAGCGAGTCGGCGCCGAGGTCGTACAGCGCGGCGCTCGGCTCAACGGTGTCCACGCCGAGCAAGTCGACCAGTATCTCGGTGAGTTCGGCCGTGGGATCGCTGTGCGCGGGGTGCGCGGAAGGTACCGGGTGTGCGGAGGGCGCCGGTCGTGCACCGGGTACCTGCTCATAGAAGTAGCGAGCCTCCACCAAGGGCGTGGTGTTGACCATCAGGTGCGGCAACTGCAGGTGCAGGGCGCGTTCGAAGACCGCGGCGCCGTCCTCGGGGGTGAGCGCCACCTTGAGGTGCTCCTGGTGGCGGGCGTCAGCGGTCAGGGCGTGCTGCGCCATGCCTACATCGCGCCAGGCGTCCCAGCCGATGCTCATCCGGACGGTGGTGGCGTCGTCGCCGGGTGGTGCGTGGTGGGCGTAGGCATCGAGGCAGGCGTTGGCCGCCGCGTAGTCGAACTGTCCAACTCCCCCGAACCGGGCCGCCATTGACGAGCAGTAGGCGGCATAGTCGGGGTCGTGCTCGGCGATGAGCCGTTCGACGAGCAGGGCGCCACGCAGTTTTGCCGCCGTGGCGCGGCGCGAGGTTGCGGGGTCGCGGCGGGCGATGAGTCCGCCGGCGGCTGTGCCCGCGGCGTGGACGATGCCTGCGAGGCCGTCGAGGTGCGGGGCCAACCGGTCCGCGACCGTGGTCAGTTCGTCCGTTGCGAGGTCAGCGGGAACCAGTGTGACGCGGTCCTGGTACGGCCGTAGCGCGGGCGGTGTCTCGGTCCCTCGGGCGACGAGGACGACGCGGTTGCCGGGGTGCTCCAGGAGGCGGGCGGCCAGGGTGGCGCCGATGCCTCCGGTGCCGCCGAGCACCAGGTGGGTTCCGGGGGCGGCCGAACGGACGGCGTTCGGCGGGGAGTTGAGGCCCGTAACCGGTTGGAGCGTGCGCTGCCACCAGAAGCCGTCGCGCAGAGCGGTCGCCGATGCGGTGATCGTGTCGTCCAGGAGCAGGTCGGGCAGGTGTGCCGCCCAGTCGGCCGGGCGGGGTCCGGGCAGGTCGGTCCAGCGCAGGGTCACTCCCAGCTCCTGCCGGGGCACTTCGAGGGCGGCGGCGAGCAGGCCCGCCTCAGGGGCGCGGACGGGGCCGGTGACCGGCTGCGCCCCGTGGGACAGCAACCAGGCGCGTGGCCGTACGGCATCCGGGATGTCGGCCAGAGCGCGGGCGAGCGCCGCGACGGTGTCGAGGCAGGCCAACTGGGCGGCTTCCAGGGCGTGTTCATCGAGGTTGCCGTCGAGGGCCAGCGGCAGCGCATGCAGCCAGTCGACCCCGGGACCGCCGGTACGGGTGACCCGCTCCAGCACGGCGGCCAGTTGCCCGGAATCGGCGGGATCGGCCTCGTAACGGTCCTCGTCGAGACGGGCGAAGGCCTCCCCGGCGCACACGGTCACCACCCGGGCGTAGTGCCGCTCCAGGAACCGCCACGACTCGCCGCCCGCATCCGTGACCACCACGGCGGTGCGCCGCGGTTCGTGAACGCCGGTGCGGGCGCGGCGCAACCGTGTCCACTGCGGCTGGTGCAGCCACTGGTCAGCGGGCAGTCGCTGCGGGCCGGCCGACGGCGCGGACACACCGGCTGGGGCCGCTACGGGCGTACGCGCGAAGTCGTACTCCGCCGTCTCGAAGGCGGGTGGTGGGAAGTCCCAGGGTGCGGACGCGGGACCCTCGGGCCATACGAGGGTGTGCCCGGCCGTCCATTCCTCGGCGAGGGCACGGGGGTCCCGGTCCTGGGTCGGGTGGCCGGTCCGCGGGTGCGGCGCCGTGATGTCGGAGAGGGCTTCGAGCCATGCGACGGCGGAGCCGGCGTCCGGGCAGACGGCCGCCGCCCGGTGGCCGAGCGCGGGCCGTCCTGCCTGGAGGTGGCGCAGGACCTGCGGATAGGTGTCGGGGCGCGCCCTCAGGTATGCGGCAATACGGCGTCCGTCCGCGCGTACCGTGGCCTCGGAACTGCCGGAAAGGACCAGGCACGGCACCAACTCGCGCGTGGCATGGGCGACTTGCGCTGTATCCGGTTGTTCGAGGAGCAGATGGGCGTTGGTCCCGCCGATGCCGAAGCTGCTGACGGCGGCCACTCGCGGCCCGTCCTGCGGCCAGGGTTCGGCCGCGACCGGTATGCGGAACGGGCCGTCGTCGATCTCGGGGTTGAGCCGGTCGAAGTCCGCCGTGGGCGGGACGATCCCGTGGTGCACGGCGAGCACGGCCCGCACCATTCCCACAACGCCCGCAGCGGCGCCCAGGTGTCCGATCTGGCTCTTCACGGAGGACAGCGCGACGCGCGCGTCGTCCGCCAGTCCGTACGCCTGGCGCAGCGCTGCCACCTCCACCGGGTCCCCGAGGCGGGTGCCGGTGCCGTGCGCCTCCACATAGCCGAGGTCGGTGCCGCTACGGCCGCTGCGGTGCAGGGCGGTGCGGATCGCGCCGCGTTGCCCGGCCAGGGCGGGGGCGCTGTAACTGAGCTTGTCCGAGCCGTCGTTGTTGATGCCCGAGCCGGTGATAACGGCGTAGACGGTGTCTCCGTCCCGGCGGGCGGCGGCGAGGGGCTTGAGGACGACGACGCCGGTTCCGCTGGCCCCGACGGTGCCGGCGGCGTCCGCGCTGAAGGGTCGGCAGTGGCCGTCCGGGGAGAAGATGTGCTGCGGCCGGTAGGTGTAGCCGTCGGTCAGTTCGGTGTCGACTAGGACACCGCCGACGAGCATCACGTCGGCGTCGCCCTGCCGGAGCAGCCCGGCGGCGACATGCACGCCGACGAGCGAGCTGGAGCACGCCGACTGCACGGTGAAGGCGGGGCCTGTCAGGCCGAGGTGGTAGGCGGCTTTGGTGGCCAGGAAGTCCTTCTCGTGGTGCAGCGCGAGCCGGAAGGTGTCGGGCAGTTCGGCCGACTCCGCCTCGCGCAGCATGCGTTGGAAGTAGGTGTTCTCCCCGCAGGCGGCGAGGAGTCCGACCCGGCGGGCTGTCGGGTCCCCGATGCCGGCGTGGGCGAGTGCCTCGACGCAGTTCATCAGGAGCTGCCGCTGTTGGGGGTCCATCAGCCGGGCCTCGTGCGGGCTGATCGTGAAGCGGCCCGGGTCGAAGTCGAGCATGCCTGCCAACTGGCTGCGGGCGCCGACCCGGCCGTCCGCCGTCGGGAAGTGCTCGATGCCCCGGCGGCCGGAGACCACCAGGTCCCAGAAGGCGGCCAGGTCAGGGGCGCCAGGCAGGCGTACGGCCATCCCAATGACGGCGACGGGTTCCTCGGCCCGCTCCCCCGGCGGCCGTGGGGATTCGGCGATGACGGCGGTCGCGACGGCGCCCTCCGACGCGCGTCCCTCCACAACGCGGGCCAGCGCGCGGAGGCTGACGTGCTCGAACAACTCCGGGACGGTGAAGGCGAGTTCGTCCTCGCCCGCGCAGCGGAGCTGGAAGCGCATCAGGTCCAGGCTGGTGGCGCCGGCGTCGAAGAACCGCTGATCCATGCCGACGGCCTTTCCGGTCACCGTCTCGAACAGCGTGGCCAGCCGTCCTTCGAGCGATGAGACGGCCGGAGCCGACACGTCGACGGAGCGCAGCTCCCGGCCGGGGGCGGTGTGCGCGGCCCGGCGGTCCAGCTTGCCGCTCGGCGTACGCGGCAACTCCGTGAGGCGGCGGAAACGGCTGATGCGCACGTAGGCCGGCAGTAACCCGGCCAGATGGTCCGCGAGTTCGGTCGGATCGGGGTCGCCGCCCCGGCATTGCAGGCACGCCACCAGCTGCCCGCCCTCCACCGCCGCGACCGCCTGGGTCACACCGGGATACTGCAGCAACGCGGCCTCGACCTGCCCCAGCTCCAGCCGGAACCCGCCGAGTTTGACCTGGCTGTCGTCGCGGCCCGCGTAGTGCAGCAGGCCCTGCTCGTCGAACCGGGCCAGGTCGCCGGTGCGGTAAAACGTCCCGCGGTCCGGGTCGTCGGTGAAGCGGTCGCGGTTCGGCGTCTCATCGCCGTCGTCGACGCCGACGTAGCAGCGGTCGGCCATGACACCGCCGATCAGCAACTCGCCGGTGACTCCGGTCGGGACGGGCAGACCGCCCTCGTCGACGACACGCAGGACGGCGTTCGCCACCGGACGTCCGATCGCGGGACGCAGCGGCCAGGCGGCGGGGTCGCCGTCGAGGCACAGGCCGCTGACGACGTGGGTCTCGGTGGGCCCGTAGTGGTTGAACAGCCGGGCGTCCGGCAGACCGTCGAACCAGCGGCGGATCGCATCGGTGCACACCAACTGTTCGCCGGCGGTGACGACTTCACGCAGCCGGGACGGGAACTGCCCGGTGCGCACCCCGTGTTCGGCGAGGAGTTGCAGAGCGACGTACGGCAGGAAGATCCGCTCCGCTCCCCCGGTCTCCAACTCCCGCAGCAGAGAGGGGACATCGTGCCGCCAGCCGGGCTCCACCAGGCGCAGCAGGCCGCCCGAGCAGAGGGTCGTGAAGATCTCCTGGAAGGAGACGTCGAAGGACAGCATGGAGAACTGCTGGGTCACGGCGGGCCCGCTCAGCCCGCCGTCGGTGCGCTGCCAGGTCAGCAGGTTGCACAGGGTCCGGTCGGTGACCTGGACGCCTTTGGGAGTGCCGGTCGAACCGGACGTGAACAGGGTGTAGAGCGGGCGCAGCCCCTGGTGCGTGGGCAGTTGTACTGCGGTGGGGGTGTCGGCGAGGGTGAGGATGTGCCGGGGCAGGGACAGTGGCGCGATCGCGTCGAGGACATGCTCGTCCTCGGGTGTCACGAGGACGCACAACGGGTCGGCCTGGTCGAGCACATGCCTCAGCAGGGGCGGCGGGTAGGCGGGGTCGAGGGGTACGACGGTGAGATTGAGGCGGGCCGCCGCCAGGAGCGCCACGACATGCTCGACGGAGGGCTGGAGGTAGAGCGCCACGGCCGCCTGGGCGGCGGGATCGGCCGGGAGGCGGGTGCCGAGTGCGGCCGCCAACCCGGCTGCCTGTGCGTCGAGTTCGCCGTAGGTGAGGGTGGTCTCGCCGGTGGTGACGGCCGGGGCGTGCGGAGTGCGGGCCACCTGCCGGGCGAAGCCGTCTGCGACGGAGGTGAAGTCCGGTGCGCGCGTGGGGCCTTGGCCGTGGTCGGGCAGGGTACGGCGGTAGCCGGCGACCAGTTCGTGCAGGGTGATGTCCGTGTCGCCGGTCAGGTGGTCGAGTGTCTGGCGGAAGAGGCGGGCCGCGGCCTGGGTGCGTTCGGCGCCGATGTCGTCGCGGTACTCCCACAGGCAGTCGAACCCGCCCTCGTGCTCCACGACCGACAGCGTGAGGGCGCACTTGGCGCCGAGCGGCTCGGGCCACAGTGGCCGCACCTCGCAGCCGTCGAGGCGCAGTGCCGAGAAGTCGGTGTTCTCCAGGACGAAGAGGTAGTCGAACAAGGGGATTCGCTCGCGGAAGGCGCGGTCCGCGAGGACGTCGGCGAGGGCGACCTCCTGGTCCTGGAGCACGGCGCGAACGGCATCGGAGTGAGCCGAGAGCTGAGCGTCCAGTGAGCGGTGCGGCTCCAACGGCAGGTCCAGGAGCACGGTGTTGGCGAACATGCCGACCGTGTCCGCGAATTCGGGGCGGGGCCGGTTCACCACCGGCGTGGCGACCAGCGGACGGCTCTGCCCGGTCACGCCGTACAGGCTCGCGGCGAATGCGGACACCAGCAACTGGAAGCGCGTCAGGCCGAGTTGTGCGGCCCGACGGTCCAGCGCGCTGCGGCGGACCAGGTCCAGCGAGGTACGCAACAGGCGGGCTCGTGGCGCGTCCGGCGTCGGCAGGGCGGGTGACGGTTCACCGTCGCGGCCGGAGTGGGAGCGCAGCCGGGCTCGACGGTCCTCGTAGGCGGGGGTCGTGTGCCAACTGCGTTGCCAGCGCGCGAAGTCCAAGGGTGTGAAGGCTGCCGACGGCTGGACGCCCCCGCCGGCGCAGGCGTCGGTCAGGTCGTGGAGAAGAAGGTTGAGCGACCAGCCGTCCACGGCGACGTGGTGCAGGTGCAGCAGGAGCAGTCCGCCGTCGGACTGCCCCACCCAACCGGCCCGCAGCATCCGGACGTCGCCGAGGTCGAAGCGGTGGTCGAAGAACCGGTCGGCGGTGTCCTGCCACTCCTCCCCCGGGCGGGCTTCGAGGCGCTGCCACGGGTCGTACGGATCGCCGGCCTGTTGCAGCAGCCCGTCGGGGGTGGGAACCAGCCGGGTACGCAGGGCCACGTGCCGTTCGACCAGTGTGCGCACCGCGCGATGCAGGGCCGCCGTGTCGACGCGGCCCTCGACGCGGAAGGCCAACGGCACGTCGTAGGAACGGTTTTCGCGCTCGCGCTGATGCAGGAGCCAGAGGCGTTCCTGCTCGCTGGTGGCCGGCGCGATCGGTTCGGCGGAGGGGGCGGGTACGGG
>NZ_JBXVPZ010000480.1:0-7159 GCF_057961495.1 Streptomyces sp. P5F9
GTGTGGGGTGGTGGGTGAGGATGGGGTCGGATGGCCGAGGTTCAGCGGGCGAAGGCGGTGAAGTCCGTGCCGGCGCTGTCCCAGATCGCGTGGATGACCTGGTCCGGGGTCTCCAGCTGCGGGGAGTGGCCGGTCTCGGGGAGCTGTTGGAACTGGGCCAGGGGGATCGCGGCGGCGTAGGCGCGTCCGTAGTCGACGTCGACGATCCCGTCGCTCTCGCCCCAGAGCACGAGGGTGGGGATCTCCAGGGACCCGAGACGCCCGGCGAGGGTGGGGTCGGCCATGGCGGAGCCCGCGTAGACGGCGATCGCGGTCCGGTTGCCCGCGGCGATCGCCTGCGCCGCCGGGGGCAGGGTCGCGGGGTCGATGCGGAACGGCTCCGGGTTGTGGAAGGTGAGCCCGAATACCTGATCCATGGTCAGGGAGAAGAAGTCGGCCACCGGATGGCCGGGCACCTCGATCCCGACCGCGTCGATCAGGACGATGCCGCTGACGCGCGGCGACTTCAGCAGCGCGATCTCGGCGGTGATCCAGCCGCCGATGGAGTTGCCGATGACGGTGACGTCGGTCAGCGCCAACTGGTCCAGGAGCGCGCCGTAGAGCGTGGCCAGACCGGAGACGGTGGTCAATGCCTCGGGCCGCTCGGTGCCGCCGAAGCCCGGGTGGGTCGGGACCAGCACGCGCACGTCGTGAGCGGCGGCGAACTTCTCGGCGAACCCCGTCACCGACTGCGGGCCGGCTCCGCCGTGCAGCAGCAGGAACGGCTGTCCGTCGCCGAATCCGGCCACGGACACCTCGACCGGGCCGACTCCGTCGAGGCTGACGGTGTATTGAGTGGTGGTTCCCATGGACTTCTCCTTGATTGGTTCGGGTGCTGCGTGGGCTGACGCGTTGACGGGTTATGGGTGCCGGCGTTCAGGCGAAGTCGGTGGACGGTTCGGTGGCGTAGCGGCTCATCGCTTCGATGGTCACCTCGGGCGTCAGGGGGCGGCCGGCGGCGATCATGTCGCGCAGTTCCCGGAAATAGTCGACGTACAGGTCTGGGGTGAACGTGTTGAGCAGGACCGTTGTGCCGTCGGTCGGGTTGGCGAAGGTGTGCGGGGCGCCGGGCGGGATCATGACCAGCGTTCCGGCGGGCGCGTCGTGCACGGTCTCGCCGACGGTGAACCGGGCCGCGCCGGACACGACGTAGAAGCCCTCGTCGTGGCGGGCGTGCCGGTGCTGCGGCGGACCGTCGGTGTGCGGCGCGAGCGTGATCTCCCCGATGCCGAGGCGGTGATCAGTCGTAGTGCCGTCTTCGAGGATCCGCATCCGGGTCGGGCCGAGCTGGATCGACTCACCGGCGTCCGGACCGACGACTGAGACGTCTGTCATCTGAGCCTCCGTTTGAGAGAGTTGGCTGTGTTCGTTGGGGTTGACTCTCATGAATGTAGGCGAGCCGACCCTTTTATGCAAGCCAACTCTCATGATGAGAGTTGCCGTTCGGGCGGTGGCGCGGTGTGTGGTGAGAGTCGGTGCTGGAGCGCTGCTCGGGTCAGGCGATGTGAGGATTGCCGTTCGACGCGCCGAGGCCTCCGTCGACGCGGATATGGGCCCCGTTCACGTAACTTGCCGCCGGACTGGCCAGAAACGTGATGACGGAGGCCGCCTCGGCAGGCTCGCCGAGGCGTCGCATCGGTACGCGGTTGAGGGCGGCGGCGACGATGGCGTCGCTCTGGAGGAATCCCGCGGTCAGGTCGGTGGAGACCATGCTGGGTTGACCTCTTCCCTCTCCTGAAGAAGGGGGATTCCTACGGTTCGCGCTGTAGGGGTTCCTGCTTCCACGCCGACTGCCCGCCGGGAGAACTCCCTTGGGGTCTTACACCAGCTCCACAGGCCGAGATGGCCAGCCCGGCCGCCAGGATGTTGCGGGCCGCGTTGATGTCGCGGTCATGCACGGCGCCGCAATCACACGTCCACTCGCGGACGTTCAGCGGCATCTTCGCCGCGACCGTCCCGCAGGCCCCGCACAGCTTGCTGCTGGGGAACCAGCGGTCAATCACGACGAGTTCCCGCCCGTACCAGGCGCACTTGTACTCCAGCATTATCCGCAGGTCACGCCAGGCCGCGTCCGAGATGGCTCGGGCGAGACCGTGGTTCTTGACCATGTTGCGGACGGCGAGGTCCTCGATCACGACCGTTTGGTTCTCACGGACGAGACGAGTAGTGAGCTTGTGCAGGAAGTCGCGGCGCCGGTCGGCGATCCGCGCATGCACGCGGGCGACCCGCTTGCGGGCCTTCTCCCGGTTCGCCGAGCCCTTCGCCTTGCGGGACAACTCCCGCTGCGCCCGGGCCAGCCGCGCACGGTCACACCTCTCATGCTTCGGGTTGGCGACCTTCTCCCCGGTGGACAGGGTCACGAGGGAGGTGATCCCGGCGGCCGGCGTGATGGTGTCCTGGCACAGCAGCGACACGAACCAGCGGCCCGCACTGTCACGGGACACCGTCACCGTCGTCGGTACCGAACCTCCGGGAGGGGGCGCGACCAGCGGATGTCCAGCGGACCGGCCATCTTCGCCAACGTCAGCTGTCCCTCGCGCCACGTGAAGGCGGAGCGGGTGTACTCGGCCGACGCCCGGGATTTCTTCCTCGACTTGAAGCGCGGGTACTTCGCGCGCTGGGCGAAGAAGTTCCCGAACGCCGTCTGAAGATGCCGCAGCGCCTGCTGGAGCGGGACGGAGGACACCTCCGTCAGGAAGGCCAGTTCCTCGGTCTTCTTCCACTGAGTCATCGCGGCCGACGACTGCACATAGGAGACGCGGCGCTGCTCCCCGTACCAGGCCCGGGTGCGCTCCTCCAGCGCCTTGTTGTAGACGAGACGGACGCAACCGAACATGCGCGACAACTCCCCCGCCTGCTCGCCCGTGGGGTAACAGCGGTACCTGAACGCCCGCTTGACCTGCCGCGCCATACCTCAGACCGTATCAACTCCCGTGTGAGCGGCGGGTGTCGGCCGGTAGGCGGCGCACACCGGTCCGCCCTGACGGCGAACCCGCTTCCCCTGCCCTGCTCCGCAGGAGCTTCGCTTCCTCCCCCGGCTGAAGCCGGGGGCATCCACGAAGGAGAGCCCCGATGAACGGCGTTGACGCGCACGCCTTCCGCGCCGTGGTCGAGCGCCATCGCGTTGGTCAGGTTGGTCACCGCGCCCTTGGCGGCGTCGTGGGCGGCCAGGCCCCAGTCACCGCCGAGCCCCGACGCCGAACCGACGTTGACGATGCTGCCGCCCACCGCACGCAGATGGGGGAGCGCGGCCCTGGAGGCGTAGAAGACTCCGTCGAGGTCGGTGGACATGACGCGTCGCCAGCCCGTCGCGTCGATGTCGGTCACGGTGCCCAACGGCTCGACGGACGCGGCATTGTTGACCAACGTGTCCAACCGGCCGTGGTCGTGGGCCACGGCGTTCACCAACCTGGTGATGCCCTCCTCGTCGGAGACGTCACCGACCCGGGCGATCAGAGTCGAGCCGGTCGGCGCCTCGGACACCACTGTGTCCAACCTGGCCTGCGTGCGGCCGATGATCACCACCGTGGCGCCCTCGGCGGCGAAACGGTGAGCGGTGGCCCCGGCCGGGTCGGCGGCGCACGGTCATCCGCTTCTGGGCTGCGACGGCCCGGCCAGCAGCACGGGTTCGATCGCCTCGTAGCGGTGGCGTTCGCGTGCGGTGGCCTTTCGGCCGGACAGGACAGTGCCGAGCAGGCCGCACAGGAAACCTGCCGGAACCGAGACCAGCGCAGTTGTCGTGAAGGGGAACCAGTTGAAGTCGGCCTCGGGGAAGGCGGATTGGGGGGAGCCGGAGACGAGGTTGGTGCCGGTCATCAGGATGAGGACGCTGAGGGTGCCGCCGATGAGCGTGCACAGCAGGCCGGCGCGGGTGTAGCGCCGCCAGAAGAGACCGAGGACGAGCGCGGGAGCGATGGCCGAGGCCCCCAGACAGAAGGAGACGATGGCCAGCGGTTGCAGGCTGCGGTGCTGGGCGAGTACGGCCAGTGCGATCACCGGTACTCCCACGGCCAGCGCGGCCAGGCGCGCCAGTGCCATCTCGCGCAGGGGCGGTGTGTTCGTGCGGGCGAGGACGTCATGGGCCAGGGAGTTGGCGCAGGCCAGCGTCATGCTGGCCACGGATGCCAGCAGGGTCAGGAAGATGGCGGTGGTGACGGTGGTGAACAGCAGGCTCTCCGGGCGGGAGAGGTTCGGTCCGAACGCGGCGCGCGCCCCGAGCAGATAGGCGGTGCTGCCGTGTGGGTCCGCGGCGGCGATCGTCTTGCCGCCGATGAGGGCGGTGGCGCCGACGGCGACGACGGTGATGACCGCGATGAACAGAGCGACCGCGGAGACCGCCCAGGACATCGCGCGGCGCACCTGACGGGTACTGCCGGCGGTGTACATGCGCATGGTGACGTGCGGCAGACAGGCGCCGCCCAGCACGATGGCGCACTGGGTGCTCACCATGTCGAGGGCAGGGTGCTGTCCGCCCGCGAACTGCAGGCCGTAGCGCAGGTAGTTCGGACCGGCGCCGCTGTTCTGTGCGGCGGACTGGAACAGGGTCTGCGGGCTCCAGCCGAAGGTGTGCAGGATGATCGCGGCGACGACGAGCCCGGAGCCGAGGAGGATCACCGTCTTGAGGATCTGGATCAGGGCGGTGCCGCGCATGCCCCCGATGGCCGCGTACGTGATCATCAGCCCTCCGGCGCCGACGACGCAGCCGGTGCGCATCGTGCTGTCGGAGAAACCGAGGACGAACGCCAGCAGCTGCCCCACACCGGCGAGTTGCACGACCATCATGGGCACCAGCGCCGCGAGGGTGACCGCGCACGCGGTGATCCGCACCGCACGGCCGGGCATACGGCGGGCCAGCACGTCGCCCATCGTGAACCGGCCGGTGTGATGCAGCGGTTCGGCCAGTACGAACATCAGGAGCAGCAGCGAGAGCAGGGTGCTCAGCGCCAGCACGACACCGTCGTAGCCGCATAACGCGATGATGCCGCCGACCGTGAGGACGGTGGCCGCGGAGATGTAGTCACCGGCGATCGCCAGGCCGTTGCGCAGGGGCGACAGCAACCGGTAGCCGGTGTAGAACTCGTTCAGGTCGTCACGGTCCGGACCGGTGACCACGCACAGCAGCAGTGTGAGGGTCACGACACTGAAGAACGCCACGAGCGACCAGGACTGCGCGGCGCCCTTGAAGTCCGTCACGGCCGCACCGCCCCGTCGCGGGTGTGACGGGCCTGACGGCGCACCCGGCGGGCGAGGGGGTCGACGTAGCGACGCGCGATCCCCTCGTAGAAGACCACGGCCAGCCAGGTGACAGGGAGTTGCACCAGGGCCAGGAACAGTCCGGTGGGCAAGCCGCCCGGGGCGGGACGGGCCATCACCGAGGGGAATTCGACGGTGAGCGTGAGGAAGACGGCGAAGTAGCCGAGCGCCGCGAACGCGGCGACGCGCCGCTGCCAGCGGCAGGCCCGGCGCAGGAGACGCAGATCGCGGTGCGGTCCGGCCGCCGAACGGGGCAGGGCCGTCGGCCGGCTGCCGCTCTGCGGGGCCGAGGCCCACATGGGCGTGGTGGGAGAGGCGTGCCGTCCGGGCCGGTACTGGAGCGGGTGTAACTCGGAGCTGTCGGAAGACATTCCAAGATCTCCTAGTGGGTCGTGGGCCCCAAGAGGTGCGGACCGCGAGAAGGCGGGGAATGGTCCGGGTCATCGCACGCTATGCGGGTGCCGGACCGCGCGCAGGACTTCCGGTGAACTCCCTGGTGAAGAGCACTGCAACGCTCTGACCTCGGATGTTGTGAATGTGAGGCGTGTGGCGGAGTACCACGGGAGTGCCGTGTGCGCCCTGGACGCGTCGAATCGACCGGGCGGGCGCGTGGTGGTGATGGTTGCCTCAACGGCGGATACGGAGAAAGCCCGTGAAGGCGCCGAGAGGTGACGTGTGGTCAGCCGATGCCCGTCCAGCGAGAGAGGTCCGCGGCGCTGCGCTCGACGGCCTGCATGACGTACTGGACCTGCAGGCCGTCGGCGAACGACGGGCGCGGGTCGCTCCCGTCGTCCGCCACCGCGGTCAGGAAGTCGTGGACCTGGTGGACGAACGCGTGCTCGTAGCCCAGGCCGTGACCGGGCGGCCACCAGGCACCCAGGTAGGGGTGTGAGGGCTCGGTGACCAGGATCCGGCGGAATCCCGCCTCCGTCTCCGGGGCGGTGGCGTAGTGGAGCAGAAGCTCGTTCATGGACTCGAAGTCGAAGGCGATCGACCCGCGTGAGCCGTTCAGCTCGATCCGCATCGCGTTCTTGCGTCCTGTGGCGAAGCGTGTCGCTTCGACCACGACGAGCGCTCCCCCTTCCAGTCGGCCGGTGAACGCGGTGGCGTCGTCGACGGTCACCCGGCCGCGCTGTTCCCCGGCCTGCGCCGAGAGTCCGCTGGATTCGGTCGGCAGGGGGCGCTCGGTGACGAAGGTGGCCTGTGTCGCCGACACTCCGGTGAGCCGTTCGCCGGTCAGGTGTTGGAGCAGGTCGATGACGTGCGAGCCGAGGTCCCCGAGCGCGCCGGAACCGGCCCGCTCCTTGCGCAGCCGCCACACCAGCGGGAACTCGGGGTCCACGATCCAGTCCTGGAGGTACTGGGCCCTGACGTGCCGCACCTCGCCGATCCGGCCCTCGGCGATCAGCCGGGCCGCGTGTGCCAACGCGGGCACGCGCCGGTTGTTGAAGCCGACCATCGACCGGACGCCGGCCTCGGCGGCGACCTGCGCCGCGGCGGCCATCCGCTCGGCCTCCTCGACGGTGTTGGCGAGGGGCTTCTCGCACAGCACGTGCTTGCCGGCGGTCAGGGCGGCGATCGCGATGTCGGCGTGCGAGTCCCCGGGCGTGCAGATGTCGACGACGTCCACGTCGTCGCGTCGTACCACCTCCTGCCAGTCGGCCGCCCAGTCGCCCCACCCCAGCCGCTCGGCGGCCCGCGCCGCGCCCTTCGGGTCACGGCCGCAGACGACGGTCATGTCGACGTCGAAGGGCAGGTCGAACACCCGGGGCGCGGTGCGCCAGGCCTGGGAGTGCACGGCTCCCATGAACGAGTGGCCGATCATCGCCACCCCGAGGCGGGGACGGCCGGACACGGGGTAGGGCGA
>NZ_JBXVPZ010000481.1:0-7137 GCF_057961495.1 Streptomyces sp. P5F9
CGCTCAAGGAGGGCATGGAGAGCGCGGTCGAGACGGGGGTGCAGCGGTCGGCGAAGGATGCGGCCGGGGATGCGGCGGGCGCCGGGCGCAAGGGCGCGACGGAGAACCCTGAGGGCACCAGCCGTCGCCCGGAGGAGACGGTCTGCGAGCGGGACCCCATCGATGTCGCCACGGGCCACATGGTCCTGCCGCAGACCGACCTCTCACTGCCGGGCTCACTGCCGCTGGTCCTCAAGCGTTCGTTCAACTCGGCTTATCGTTCCGGACGTTGGTTCGGTCCCACATGGTCGTCGACGGTGGACCAACGTCTGGAGATCGACGCCGAAGGTGTCGTACTCATCGCCGAGGACGGCCTGCTGCTGGCCTACCCGCACCCCGCACCGGGCCTGCCCACCCTCCCCAGCCACGGCCCGCGTTGGCCGTTGAACCGCGGGGACGGCGGCTACACGATCACGGACCCGGACTCCGGCCGGGTGTGGCACTTCGCCGACAACGGCGACGACTTGGCGGTCCTGGAACAGATCGACGACCGCAACGGCAACTGGATCACCTTCGCGTACGACGCGGACGGCACCCCGCTCGGAGTGGCCCACAGCGGCGGCTACGAGCTGAAGTTCACCACGGCGCACGGACGGATCACCGCCCTCGCCCTGACCGGAGCGGCGAGCGACGGCTCGGACCGGGAGATCCTCCGCTACGGCTACACCGACGGCCACCTCACCGAGGTGACCAACTCATCGGGACGCCCGTTGCGCTTCGCCTGCGACGAACACGGCCGCATCACGTCCTGGACGGACACCAACGACAGCCGCTTCGACTACGCCTACGACGACGAGAACCGCTGCACCTCCCAGTCGGGCGTCGCAGGCCACCTGAGTTCCACCTTCACCTACGACACGACCGACGCGGAGACAGGACACCGGGTCACCGCCATCACCAACTCGCTGGGCCACACGGCCCGTTACCTGGTCAACGACCGTGCGCAGGTGACAGCCGAGATCGACGAGACGGGATCGGTCACCCACTACCGACGCGACCGCCACAACCGACTCCTGTCCCGAACCGACCCGCTCGGCCACACCACCGCCTTCCACTACGACGAGACCGGCAACCTGCTCACGGTCACCCGCCCCGACGGACGCGAGTCGAGGGCCGAGTACAACGAACTCGGCCTGCCGGTAAGGCTGGTGAACCCGGACGGCACGGTGGTCCGCCAGACGTACGACGCTCGCGGCAACCGCACATCGGTGACCGCCCCGACCGGCCACACCACGCACTTCGCCTACGACGATTCGGGCCACCTCACGAAGGTGACCGACCCGCTGGGCCGAGCCACGACCGTCCAGTGCGACCGCACCGGCCTTCCGCTGGAGATCACCGACCCGCTCGGCGGGGTCACTCGCTACGAACGTGACAGTTTCGGCCGGCCTGTCACATTCACCGACGCGCTGGGTGCGAGGACCCACATGGAGTGGACGACCGAGGGCCACCTGTCCCGCCGCACGGCACCGGACGGCACGACGGAGTCCTGGACCTACGACGGCGAGGGCAACTGCACCACCCACACCGACCCGTTGGGCGGTGTCTCCCACTTCGAGTACACGCACTTCGACCTGTTGACGTCCCGCACAGGCCCGGACGGAGTGCGCCACGAGTTCACCCACGACACCGAACTGAACCTCAGCCGGGTCACCAACCCACAAGGCCTGACCTGGAGTTACGAATACGACGCGGCCGGCCGCCTGATCACGGAGACGGACTTCGACGACCGCACCCTCACCTACACCCTCGACGCGACGGGCCACCTGACCACCCGCACGAACACCCTCGGCGAGACGATCGAGTTCGAGCGCAACACGCTGGGCCAGGTGACCCGCAAGAACGCGGCCGGCCAAGTCACCACGTACGCCTACGACATGACGGACGGCCTGGCCAAGCAACGGGCCCCGACACCACCCTCACGATCCTGCGCGACCGTCACGGCCGAGTCCGCTCGGAGACGGTCGACGGCCGTGAACTGACGTACACGTACGACGAGTTCGGCCGCCGCACCGGCCGTACGACCCCGACGGGCGCGACCACGACCTGGTCGTACGACGCCACTGGCCACCGCACCGGCATGACGGCCTCGGGTCGTTCCATCGACTTCACGTACGACGAGGTCGGCCGCGAACTTGCCCGCCAGGTGGGCGGGTTGCTCACCCTGGAGCACACCTTCGACGCGGTCGGCCGCCTGACGACCCAGTCGGTGACGGGCTCAGCCGGCCGCTCCCTCCAGCACCGCGCCTACACCTACCGAGCCGACGGCAACCTGACCGCGATCGAGGACCGACTCTCCGGCACCCGCCGCTTCGACCTGGACGCGGCAGGCCGCGTAACGGCGGTTCACGCGGCGAACTGGACCGAGACGTACGCGTACGACGAGGCGGGCAACCAGAGCCAGGCAACCTGGCCGACCACCCACCCGGGCCAGGAAGCAACAGGCGCCCGCGAGTACACAGGCACCCGCATCACCCGCGCGGGCAACGTCCGTTACGAACACGACGCCCTGGGCCGCATCACGCTACGCCAGAAAACCCGCCTGTCCCGGAGGCCGGACACATGGCGCTACGAGTGGGACGCGGAGGACCGCCTCACTCAGGTGACCACTCCGGACGGCACACGCTGGCGCCACACGTACGACCCACTTGGCCGCCGCACGGCGAAACTCCGTCTTTCCGCGGACGCCGAAACAGTCGTGGAGAAGGTGGCGTTCACCTGGGACGGCACCGCCCTCTGCGAACAGACCACCACGTCCGTACACCTCCCCAACCCGGTGATCCTCACTTGGGACCACCGAGGCCTGAGCCCCATAGCCCAGACAGAACGCATCACGACCGCGGACGCCCCTCAACAGGAGATCGACTCCCGCTTCTTCGCCATCGTCACCGACCTGGTGGGCACCCCCACCGAACTCATCGACGAACAGGGCGACATCGCCTGGCACACCCGCAGCACCCTCTGGGGCACCACAGCCTGGGCGGCAGACAGCACCACCTACACACCGCTCCGCTTCCCGGGCCAGTACTTCGACCCTGAGACGGGGCTGCATTACAACTACTTCCGACACTACGACCCTGAGACGGCGCGGTACCTCACCCCCGACCCTCTCGGACTCATCCCCGCGCCCAACCCCGCCACCTATGTCCACAATCCGCACTCATGGGGCGATCCTCTGGGCTTGGCTCCAAAGGCATGTACCGAAGAGAGTGGGAGTTCAGTGTGGGACGATATCAGCCCCACACAGCCGGACTATCCTGGGACAGGAATCCCAAAGTCCTTCGAATTGCAGGCGGGCGAGAACCGAATATGGGTTCACGCGAATGCAACAAAGCACATAAACGAGTTCACACAAAGCAGAATATCCGATATGGCGAGCCCACAGCAGGTAACGCTGATCAATGAGTATCAGTTGAGGAGCTTGCAAGCCGCCGTCGCCGACGCCACGAAGGACACCATACCGCTGGGAAGAATGGTGGAAGTGGACGGTTGGGAGCTGAAATTCAATCAGCGGCCGGAAGACCGACTTCCCGTCCTTCTTCACGCTCTATACAAGGGATGATTTGGTTCATGTTGAAGGTGATCGGGAAAACGGACTGCAGGGCTGTACAGGTAGAGGTCGACCCGTACATTCCGTTGACGGTGACATGGGAGAGAGCAGGCTCCCAGCAGCCACTTTACTGGAGGGTCACCGGTAGTGACGGTGGCGAGGTAGAGGTAAAGGTCGACCCCTCCAACGGAGCCTTGTTCGAGGTCATCGTCATTGACCTGCCCCCGACAGCCATGTCCGCATCGGATATCACTGATCACATCCCGGAAGCCGGAATCCCAGTCTTCGACTGCTCACCGTGGGGACGCACCGAAAACCCAGATTACCGGGACTTCTCGTCCAAGGTTGTCTCATCGGTGCAGAACCTCTCTTACGCCACGGGCAACAGAAGGATGATCATGACCTTCACCGAGGCTGAGGCGGAACAGGTTTGGGAATGCGGAGGCATCCTGGTCGGCGCAACGAACGATGGTTCGCTTGCTGCGGTTTCCATTCCCCTGGATTCCTGATTTCACAGCGAGAAAGTCGAGGTCTGTAGGAACGCAGGCAACCCAGCCCCACCCTCACACAAGTACTCAAGAGCCGAAGCGAACGAATAGCAGTCGAAGAGTGCTGAGTGTTCCTCGCCCGTCGCGGGCTTCGGGAGGCCCAGGTCCTGCCACAAGCGGCCGACGTTGGACGTGGAAGTCGCCGGTGCGACCGAGTTCAGCCACGGCCTGATGTTCAGGAAATGGGCGTCGAGGAAGCCGTTCTTGACCTCTTCGCCTCGGGATCGCGCCCAGCCGACGTTCTCGCCGAGGACGACCATGTCGTTGCCGTACGAGAGGACGGACTGCCCCCGGCAGAAGCCGAGGAAGTCGCCGAGTGCTTCCGCTGCGGGGAGGCCTTCCCGGTCCAGCGTCTCCTGGTCGATGCCGGTGAGTTCGGTGAAGTATGCGGACAGTTGAGGGTTGACCACCGGCCGGACCAGCGCCTCGTACTCCTCGACGACGGAGCAGTCCTCACGCAGCCGCAGCGCGCCGATCTGCACGATCTCGCGCAGCTGCCCCGGCGACCCCCAGTCCTGCTCAAGCGCTCCCTGCCATGACGTGAATTCAAGGTCGAACACGACGAACGTAGGCACAGCAGCTCTCCCTCTGGCGCGGATCTCCATCACAGTTTCCGGTACGGCAACGGCAACCTCGTACCTTCGACCCAGTGTTTCGACCCCGCGTCACGGCACCACCGACGAGAGGACCTCCGGCCATGGCTTCAGCCGAGCAGCAGCACCTGACGGGCAAGGGACGCGCGGCGATCGAGGCGTTCCTGCGTGAGCAGGGAGCCGAGCGGATGCCCCATCCCGGCGGCACGCTGCTGGCCCATCTGGGCCGCGTTCAGGGCCTGTTGGCGGACTGGGGAGCGGATGCCGTCGTCCAGACCGCGGGGCTGTGCCACGCGACGTACGGTACGGACGGCTTCGCACCGGCACTGCTGCCCCTCTCCGACCGGGCCACGCTCGCCACGCTGATCGGTGAACAGGCGGAGGCGCTGGTCTACCTCTACGCCGGCTGCGACCGCGCCGCGGTCTACCCTCGCGTCGACGGCACCACGGAGTTCGCCTTCCGGGACCGCTTCACCGGCCGCGAACTCAGCCCACCCGCCGACCGGTTGCGGGCGTTCTTCGACATCACGGCCGCCAACGAACTGGACGTACTGGCCCACAACACGGAACTGGCCGAGCGCTACGGCCCGGCCCTGCACGCCCTCCTCACCCGCGCGGGCACCCTGCTCTCCCCCGCCGCCCGCGAGGCCGTTGCCCGGCAACTGGGCTGAGTTCAGCTCCGATCGCCTCAACACCTCTTCGCGGTAAGGCTGTTGAGATCGTCCTCCAACTCGCACCACACCGTCTTGCGATCCGCCCCCTGCTCCACGCCCCACCGCCGAGCCAGCGCGTCGAGAAGGGCCATGCCCCGGCCGTGTTCGTCCGTCGCGGTCGCCCGGAGCAGCAGGGGCAACGCGCGCGGGTCCGGATCGGTGACCTCGATACGCGTGTGACCGTCGGCTGTGCTGAGGACTCTGACGGTCACCGGGGTCCCCTCCCCCACATGGTCGATCACGTTCGTCACCAACTCCGTTGCGCAGAGGCGGACGTCGTAGGTGTGGTCGCGGAGGTGGTGGCGCAGTTCCGGTACGGCCTTCGGGGTGGCGAGCAGCCTGAGTTCGAACGTCACCGTTCCGCCGCCTTCCGCAGTGCGGCGGCGAGTTCGCGGGCGGTGGCGGTGTTGCAGTTCCCGAGCGCGACGAGGCCGGCGTACAGGATGTCCACGCCGAGGGAGGGGAGCGTGATGCCGTGCAGGGCGAGGGCGTCGCGGAGTTCCTCCACGCAGAGGGTTGTGTCGTAGGGGGTGGACATGAACGGGTGCCTCCTGTGCGCTCTGTGACGAACTCCTCACAGGCTGACGTCCCGTTGGCTACCGTAAAAGAGGTTTCGCGTTCGCGACCGGGGCTGCGGAGGAGGGCAAGTGGTGGCACGGGGCAAGGACATCGACGGGTCGATGAGCGTTCCGACCTTCTACGGCAAGGAGTTGAGGTGGAAGCGGGAGGAGGCGGGGCTGTCGTTGGAGGCGTTCCTGAAGGGCAGCTTCTACAGCAAGACGTACCTGAGCGATATTGAGCACGGCGAGCGACGGATGCCGCTCGATCTGGCCCAGCACGCGGATCGGAAGCTGGGGACGGACGGGTTCTTCGAGCGGAACTGCGAGGTGGTGCGGAAGGCGCGGAGGGGGCCGCATGCCGCGTACTTCGAGAAGGCTCTGGAGGCGGAGAAGCACGCGGAGTCCATCGAGCTGTGGTCCCCCATCATCTTCCCTGGCCTGCTTCAAACGGCCCCGTACGCACGGGCGTTGGTTCAGGCGACCCACCCGACGGCCTCCGGCGAGTGGGTCGAGGAGAAGGTGACGGCCCGCCTCGCCCGCGCTCGCCTCTTTGAGGAAGACCACGCCACTCCGGAGTACTGGGCAGTCCTGCACGAGTCACTTCTCTCCGACCCGATCATCACGCCCCGGGAGATGGCCGAACAGCTTGACCGGATCGTTGAGTTGGCGGAACAGCGTCGGATCACTCCGCAAATCATTCCGCGGACATGTGGGGCGTATCCCCTGAAGGCCGCCTCGATCATGGTCATGACCTTCCCGGACGCCCCGCCGTTGATCTACACCGAAGCGTCGTACAGCGGTGACACCATCGACGATCCAGCCCTCGTGAAGCAGTACCGCAAGGCATACGATCGGCTCAGGGCCGTCGCACTGTCACCGGAGGCGTCCCTGGCGATGATCAAGGCAGCGGCAGAGGAATACCGAAATGGCAAGCAACCGGACCGACTTGAGTAACGCGCTCTGGTTCAAGAGCAGCTACAGCAACGGTGACGGCGGGGAATGCGTAGAAGTCGCCAGCGACTTCCCCGGCGCCGCGCTCTGGCGCAAGTCGAGCTACAGCAACGGAGACGGCGGCAACTGCGTAGAGGTCGCCGCCAACCTCCCCGGCCTCGTCCCCGTCCGCGACTCAAAGGC
>NZ_JBXVPZ010000482.1:0-7137 GCF_057961495.1 Streptomyces sp. P5F9
GGGCGACGTAGCCGAACGGGCCGGTGGACACGCCGAAGGTGAGTCCACCGTCGTCGAGCTGGTCAACGGCGGTGTACTGCGCGAGGTGCGCGGCCACGCGACGGCCCAGCAGGGTGCCGACGACGCCCACCGAGAAGGAGGGCTGCGCGGCGGGCTCCGGCAGGAACAGCGGCAGCACGCGCTCCACGGCGGCGACCGGCCCGGTGACCGACAGGTTGCACGCCGGGTTCGCGCCCACGAGCGTCACCGTGTACCGAACCCCCGCGCTGTCCCACGCGACGACGTGGCTGTTCGGCTGGGCGCCGATCGGGTTGACCGTCGCCGCGCCCTGGGCGCGGACCGCGCTGCCGATCAGGGTCAGGTGCCTCAGCCGCAACTGCTCGGCATCGGCGGGCCGGTGGGCGTACGCGACGGCGGCGGCGTCGTCCAGGAGCGGCAGGACGAGTCGCAGGGTCTCGCGCGCCACGGGCTCCGGCGCCATCCGGTCCAGGGTGAGGTCCGGCTCGTACGGCTCGCGGTCGTCGAGCTGCCACGCGACCTCGGTACGCCACGGGTGCTCGGCGAGGACGAGCGCGCCGGGCCGCCCGGACTGGATGAGGCGAGCGGCGGGGCGGGTCGTCCACCAGGCCGCGTACGGGGCGGCCGTCCACGCGGCGCCGTCGCGGTGCGGAAGGCGTTCGGCGACACGCTGGGCGAGTGCCGGCGCGGCGGTCGTGGGTGCGGTGGGAGTTGCCATCAGGCGGTTCCTTCGGGTCTTCCGGCGTTGCTCTCGCCGGGGAGTGGACCGGCAGGGGGCGGCTTGCGTCGCCCCCTGCCGCAAGGGGTGACCTACTTCTGGAGAGCCCTTTCGAAGCAGGCCATGACGTTGGGCGCCGTGCAGCCGGGCGGGCACGGCAACGGCGACAGGCTGCTGAGGAGCGCGCGGACATTGTTGGTGCCCTCAGCCGTGCGCTGGACGGGCCCGTGGTCCGACGGGCACGTGAGGACGGCGCGCAGCACCTTCCCGGAGCGAGCCCCGATGACGACGTGCCCCGTCGCGCTGTGCGGGCCGCGCCCGGCCAGGTGCAGCACATGCCGGGACTTGCCGGTCTGCCAGGTCAGGTGCAGCTCCCTGGAGGCGGCCAAGTCGACGATGCCGAGCGAGTACGCCGTGAGCCCGTCCGGGGCCACCGGCTTCGGAGCGGCGAGGGTGCGCATCTCCATGACGTCGCCATCGAGGCTGATGGTCAGCGTGTCGTGACCGTCGCGCTGCGCCCGGACCAGATCCGAATGCAGGGACGTACCGCTCTCCGGGTCGTGCAGCGGGATCGCGTCGATGACCCGGGAGTCCCTGCCGAGGATGCTGGACGCGTCGTCGCCGCCAGGCCCGTAGCCTTCGGCGAACGCATCGCAAGGCGCGCCCGCGTGGGTGGAGTTCCCCGTCAGGTACGTGCCGCTGCTGTCCCGCACCCACCACAACGCGGCGTGAATCTCCTCCCCGTTCTGGCACTGGTCGTACGTGGAGCGCAGCGTGTTGCGCGGGGCAAGAACCGAGTGTGTGGCAACAGCGACGACCTCATTGAGGGCGAACCTCAGCGTGAACATGGGGTGTTGGGCCTTTCGGTTCGGGTCTGTTGGCCCGGTTGCTCTCCGGGCTGATGGGACGGGGCGCGCCGGGGAAGGCGCGCCCCGCGAGGAAGGGCGTCAGAACCAGGAGCGGATGACGCGCGGGCTCTCCGAGTAGCACTCGGTGGCGACCTTGTAGAAGTCGGCGTCCGGGTCGTCGAGAAGCGTGAGCGCCGCGTTCACGACCAAGTTGTCCAAGTCGTCGGGGCAGGTGCGCCGCTCGCGTCCGGCGGCGAGGTCGACGCCGTTGTTCACGGCCAGCGAGACCTGCTCGCGCGTGTACTGCGGCTCGTCGTCGTCAGCAGCCACGACGTCGCCAGTCGGCGCGTAGTGCCGGTTCTTCACTTCGCCCCATCGCGCGGACGGCTGGTCGAGAAGTGTCATGACGGCGGTGACCGCCCAGGCGAACCGGTCGGCGTAGCTGGACACGTGCGCCTCGTCGGCGGCCAGGGTCACACCGTCATTGATGGCCGTACGGACCTGGGCGCGGGAGTACAGCTTGGTGGGCCCGTTCTCGGTGGACACCGCGATGTCACCAGGGTGCAGGGCACTTAGGTCGACGTCGACGACCTGGATACGGCCGTCTTCGGAGCAGTCGACGATGGTCATGGGGCTTCCCTCTCGGTTCGGGTCTGTCCGGCCCGGTTGCTCTCCGGGCCGTGGGCCCCGGCCGGGTGGCCGGGGCAGGGGTGCGGCTCAGGTGGCGCTGTCGTCCTCGTTCTGCCAGCACTGCTCGCACAGGTCGGTCTCCGTGCACTCCGGCCGGGTCTGGCCGCTGGGGCACTTCTCCGCCTCTCGGCGGGTGCGGACGGCTTCGGCGACGAGCGCGGCGAGCGCAGGCAGGCCGTCAGTGATCACCGCGTCGGTGAAGAACTCGCGGCTGCTGCTGTCCGCCAGGTACAGGTCGCCGTCTTCGTCGATGCCGAGGCTGTAGATCGTCGTCGCGTCGTCCTCCTGGATGGAGGCGCCGACTCCCCAGGACAGGGACTCCGCCTGCCAGGTGGGGCCGAGGATCTGCACGGCGGCACGGCCGATGTCGGAGACGCTGATCGGGTACTCGGTGCCCGGCTCGGGGTGGTAGCGGCCGTGATCGTCGTACGGGAGGGACCTGGCGTGCGTCTTCTCGAACGCCACGATGGCGATCAGCACGGTGTCGACGGCCAGCCGACGGAACGACCGGCGGCGGGTCATGGCGGCCGTGCACACGGTCGCCACGGCGTCGCTGAGCTGGTCAGCGGTCTCGTTCCAGCTCGGGGTGTGGCTGCGGGCGGACGCGTACTCCCGCATCGCAGTGAGGCGCACGGCGAGGAGGGGCGCCATGCGGCGGCCGAAGGCGCAGTAGGCGCCGTACGCGGCGCGGGCCTCGGGGGCGAGCGGGGTGATGGCGTTCATCGGGGTGGTGCCTTTCGGGTCTGGCCGGTTGCTCTCCGGCCGAGGAGGGGCGCACCGAGTGGTGCGCCCCGGTCAGGGGTGGTCAGTGCTGGGCGGCGGGGCCCTGGATGGCCGGGCAGTCGTAGCCCCAGCAGCCGCAGACCATCGCGTCGCCCCAGGTCTGGCCCTTGCCGCACTCGCAGACGGCCCACTCACGGACGGTGAACCGCAGGTTGGAGCTGCCGCAGGCGATGCACCGGACGTGCTGCTCGGCTGGCTCCGGCGTCGGCTCGGGGGTGGGCTGGTTGCACGGGCGGGCGTTGTCGACGCGGACCTCTCCGGCGAGCTTCATCAAGTCGCGCTGGAGGGTGAGCGCGCTGGGGAGCCACGCGTCCGTGGCGGCCTCACTGGTGGCCTGTGAGAGCTGTTCATGGACGAGGGTGAGCCGGTGCCGAAGGTCGGTCTCCCGCTTGGCGAGCCCGGGGGAGACCGGGGCGAGCGGGGCGAGCATCGGCAACGCGACGCCGGTGAGAGGGGCGTTGATGTAGTCCGTGAAGTTCGCCGGGAAGCGGGTGTCGGGGTGGAACACCGCCAACTCGCGGGCGTCGCTCAGCGCCTCAACCGCGTCCCTGGGACGGTTTCGCTCGAACGCTTCGGCCACGCGGTCGAGATGGGAGGCAATGACGTGGAGCACGGCCATGGTGGGCGCCGGGCCGAAGCGGTCGCGGGCGACGGTGGCGGTGATACGGGCGCGCAGTGCGGCGGCCTCTGCGGGGGCAAGCGTGGCGCGGGGGACGATGTTGTTCATCGGGTGCGTCTCCGGAGTCTCAGGGGCCGGGGCGCGGCGGGCAGAAGGGCCGCGCCCCGGCGCTTGCGGGAAGGTCAGGCGGCGACGAGGGCGGCGCGGATGGCCTTGTACTCCGGCTTGCGCGGCTTGTAGTTCGCGACGATCTGGGCGACCTGTTCGGCGGTGTAGCGGTAGACCGTCATGGCGTGGCGAGCGCGGCCGTTGAAGCTGCGACGGATGCGGGCGGCGCGGCCCCGGATGCCTGCCTTGCGGGCCTGGGTGCGAAGCGCGTCGGCTGCGCCGGACACGACGTCGAGCGCAGCGCCGGTGGCGATGATGTGGGTGGTGAGTGACCGGGGGCCGGTGCGGACGCGGCGGGCGGCGGTCGCGGCGGCGCGGCGGGAGCGGGCCTCCGCGCGGTTGGCACGGGCACGGTCGCGGATGACGGCGGTGGCGCGGCGGGAGTTGGCGGAAGCCATGAGGGGCACCCTTCGGTTCGGGTCTTGTTGGCGGTTGCTCTCCGCCAACACTTCAAATAGTACAGCACGCGTCGCATCGGGTCCACTCCGGGATCGGTGGACGATCGCGAGTTACCCAAGTGAGCCGGTGATTTAGCGGGGCGGGTGGGCTCGTCCGGGTGTGTGCGTCACCGTTATGTGACGTGCGCTGTACTCGGGGTTGGGTTAGAACAGGCTGTCGGCCTGCGGCTGCTCGCGCTGCGGGGCGCGGCGGGCTGTGGTCTGGCGGTCGGGTATCTCGTCGCCGAACAAGGCGGCCGTGCCGTACGCGTCCGGGGTGGCCGGCACACGGGCCCCGGCCCGCGCGGTGGTCTTGTCGACGAGTGCGAGCGGCGCGGACTCGTCGAAGTCGGCGCGCCTCATCTGCCTCCAGTCGCGGCCCGTCACCGGCCCTCCCCCGTCTTCTCCGTGGCGTTCAGGTCGATCACGGTCGTCTGGCCGTCCTCGCCCTGCACCTCCAGTTCCGGCGGCCACCCGTCGGTGGCGTAGCTCTTGAGCTGTTCGTACGCGAGGCGCGCGGCCTCCTCCGGGCTGCTCGCCTCGAAGTCGGCAGACCACATCACGCCGTACGTGCGCACCGGCGGCTCCTCGGCGGCGGCCTGGGCACTCGCCACGACGTCGGCGGGGATCACGGCCACCGGACGGTTGCGCAGGACGATGACGCACGGCTCGTCGTCCTCGGAGGGAGCCAGGCACAGGAAGCGCCAGCCGACGTCCGCGACGCGGCTGTGTTCCTGGAGCGTCCAGGCGTGCATGTCGTCGCACTCCTCGCACTCCTCGCACGGGCAGGTGCTCATGGTGTGCGGGTCGGCGGGGAACGGCTCGGGGACGTGCTCGGTCGGGCGGACGCCGGTCCCGTCGGAGAACTGGGCGACCACGAGGTCACCGGCCTTCACCTCATGGGCGCGGACGGCGACGACGTCGTCGAGCGTGAGCCCGTGCGGCAGGGGCGAGAAGTCGTCGGTGGTCGGCCGGTCGGTGAGGGTGAGGGCGTCGGAGCTGTCGGAAAGGGGCAGGGTGCGCATGGTGGGGCCTTCCGGGTCTCGGAGTGGGGCAGAGGAGTCGGCGGACGTGCCGCTCGCGGTGATCGCTCCACCTGAGCGGCGGAGCCGACCGCTCACATCGCTTCCTCTTCGTCGGCCTCGTGGCTGCTGTACGGGTACGGGCTGTTCGGGTCGTCCAGGAAGGCGAGTAGGGCCCCCGTGAAGAGTCGCCGGTCGCCTTGGTGGCTGAAGTCGAAGTAGGAGCGCAGGCAGTCGAAGGCGTCGTTGGCGGCCTGCTCGACGCGCTCACGGCTGTAGGGCTTCTCGGGAACCTGGGCCGCGCCGTGCGCCGCCCAGCGGGCGGGGATGACCACGAGCAGTTCGTCGGCGTTGTTGACCTGGCACACCGGGTCCAGGTCCTCGCGCGGCCAGACGGTGAGCGCGATCGGGTTGGTGAGGTAGGTGAAGGGGTCGGCGCGGCGCTGGCTGCACAGCTCGCACGGGCACGCGGGATCGACCGGGCGCGGCCGGGCGGCGTACGGGATGCAGCCGTACGGCAGGTAGCTGACCCCAGCGGCGTGGCCGGGGTCCTCGCCGTAGACCTCGCCGAGCACCACGTCACCGTGCTGGACGCGGTCGGCGCGGACGATGCGCACGGCGGCCGGGTCGAAGTCGTACGGCTGCGCCCCGGCGGGCGGTCAGTGGTGCTCGCGCCACTCGGCGTCGAGGGCGCGCAGCGCGGCAGTGAACTCCGGGGAGCCGGGCTCCTCTTCGAGGTCGCGCACTTGGGCGCGTCCGTCGGGGTTGCCGACACGAGAGCCGCCCGGGTTGGTCCAGCCGTACGCCGGGCGACTGGCTACCGTCACGCACAGATCGGTGGCGGCGCCCGCGTCCTTGCACTCGGCGGGGACGATGCGGGTGCCGCAGGCGCGATTGCCCATGGTGCGGCAGTCCCAGCCGCTCTCGTCCTCGTCGATCCGGCCGTCGTGGTTGTCGTCGCCGCTCGCGTCGGCACGGCCGTCGGTGAACCCGTGGCTGTGCGTGGTGACGGTCGCCGTGCTGTTGGCGGGCCGGTCGGTGTCGGTGAGGACGGCGGCGAGCCCGAGGGTGGCGGTGGCCAGTCCAGCGGCGAAGAGCGCCGCAGGGCGGCGAGGGTGACGAAGCGGCATGCGCATGGGGAAGTCCCTTTCGGTTCGGGTCTGTTGGCCCGGTTGCTCTCCGGGCCGGTGGTGCGGTCGGAACGCTACACACCTTGAGAGGGAAAGTACAGTGCGCGTCGTTTCAGGAGTGAGACCCGCGCATAAAAGTGCATGTCAGAAGGTTTTATGCGTCCCACTTCCCAACGTAGCGACGCCTGCTGTACTATTTAGGTGTTGGCGGAACACCCCGCCGCGCAGCCCGGAGAGCAACCGGGCGCAGACCCGAACCGAAAAGGGACACCCATGCCCGTCACGCTCGACAAGACCCCCCGCGCCTTCACCGTCCTCATGCAGGGCGGCACCGTGCACGGCATCGTCCTCACGCCCTCCACCGAGTGGGAGCGCGGACTGCTCTGGCACGAAGCGTTCTGGGGCGCCTGCCTCGACATGTACGACGTGACCGCAGTCGACCGCTACGACGCCCAGACCCAGGCCGTCGCAATCCACGACCGCGAAACCGCGATCGAGGACTACATGGACCGCATCGGCGTCGACTACGACGTCGCACGCGTCATCTACCAGGACTGCCGCGTCTGGGCCCGAGCACTCGGCGCCGACGGCCGCGCCTCCTGGCTCGCCCACGGCCTCAAGTCCTACATGCCGCTCAAGCACTTCGCGCTCATCGAGGTCATGCGCGAGCACCGCGAGCCCACTACCGACTGACCCACCCGCAC
>NZ_JBXVPZ010000483.1:0-7117 GCF_057961495.1 Streptomyces sp. P5F9
GCCCCTACCCGTCCCATCCCTGGGGGCTGCGCCCCCAGACCCCCCTTCGGCCTGGACGGCCTCGTCCTCAAACGCCGGACGGGCTGTTTACTACCGTCCCGCTTCCTTCGAGACGAGGGCGACCGCCTCGTCCACGTCATCCGTCACGTGGAACAGCAGCAGGTCCTTCTCCGACGCCTTGCCCTGGGCGATCAGCGTGTTCTTCAGCCAGTCGACCAGGCCGCCCCAGTACTCGCTCCCGAAGAGGACGATCGGGAAGCGGGTGACCTTCTGGGTCTGTACGAGGGTGAGGGCCTCGAAGAGTTCGTCGAGGGTGCCGAGGCCGCCGGGGAGGACCACGAAGCCCTGGGCGTACTTGACGAACATCATCTTGCGGACGAAGAAGTAACGGAAGTTCAGCCCGATGTCGACGTAGGCGTTGAGCCCCTGCTCGAAGGGCAGCTCGATGCCGAGGCCGACGGAGATGCCCTTGGCCTCCAGGGCGCCCTTGTTGGCCGCCTCCATGGCGCCGGGGCCGCCGCCGGTGATCACGGCCCATCCGGCCTCCACGAGGGCGCGTCCGAGGCGTACGCCGGCTTCGTACTCCGGTGAGTCCGGCTTGGTGCGGGCGGAGCCGAACACGCTGATCGCGGGCGGCAGTTCGGCCAGGGTGCCGAAACCCTCGATGAACTCCGACTGGATCCGCAGGACGCGCCACGGGTCGGTGTGGACCCAGTCCGAGGGGCCGCCCGCGTCCAGGAGGCGCTGGTCGGTCGTGCTCGCGGTCACCTGGCCGCGCCGCCGGAGGACCGGTCCCAGGCGCTGCTCCTCCGGTGGCTGCTGCTTGCCCTCGGGGTTGCCTGTAGCCATGTGCGCTCCCTCCACTTGCGGTGTTTCCACCTCAGCGTAGATCTACGCTGGTTACGGAGGGGGGACATACGGATGTCAGGCGGTGAGCCAGTCCCGCAGCCGCCGCTCCGCCTCGGGGATCAGGGCCGCCTCGACCCGCTCGTCGACCTTGTGGGCGAGGAGTTGGGCGCCGGGGCCGTAGTTCACCGCGGGCACGCCGAGCGCGCTGAAGCGGGCCACGTCGGTCCAGCCGAACTTGGGGCGGGCCTCGCCGCCGACAGCCGCCATGAAGGCCGCGGCGGCCGGGTGGGTCAGGCCGGGGCGGGCGCCGCCCGTGTGGTCGTCGACGACGAACTCGTCGACCCCGCAGTCGGCGAAGTAGTCGCGCACGAAGGCCTCCGCCTCCTCCTCGCTGCGGTCGGGCGCATAGCGGAAGTTGACAACCAGGGTGCACGCGTCGGGGATGACGTTGGTGGCCACTCCCCCTTCGACGCGTACCGCGTTGAGGCCCTCGTGGAACTGGAGGCCGTCCACCACGGGTGTGCGCGGCTCGTACGCGGCGAGCTTGGCCAGCGCCCTTGAGGCCGCGTGGATCGCGTTGGAGCCCATCCACGCGCGCGCGGAGTGCGCTCGTTCACCCTTGAACTTCAGGAACACCCGGAGCGTGCCCTGGCAGCCGCCCTCGACCTGACCGTCCGTCGGCTCCAGGAGGACCGCGAAGTCGCCCTCCAGCCAGTCCGGACGGGCCTCGGAGACGTGCTTGAGGCCGTTGAGGTGGGCGGCGACCTCCTCGTTGTCGTAGAAGACGAACGTCAGGTCGCGGTTGGGGGCCAACACCGTTGCCGCGATGCGGAGTTGGACCGCCACGCCGGACTTCATGTCGCAGGTGCCGCAGCCCCACAGGACGCCGTTCTCGTCGAGGCGCGAGGGGACGTTGTCGGCGATCGGGACCGTGTCGATGTGACCGGCCAGGACGACGCGTTCCGTACGGCCGAGGTTCGTGCGGGCGACGACGTTGTTGCCGTACCGGTCGACCGTCAGGTGCGGCAGGGTGCGCAGCGCGGTCTCGATCGCGTCCGCGAGGGGCTTCTCGCTGCCGCTCTCCGAGGGGAAGTCGACGAGCTGCGCGGTGAGCCGTGCGGCGTCCAGCGTGAGGTCAAGTGCGGTGTCGGCCATGGCGTCGACCCTAACCCGAACGGTCTGCACACCGGTTGTCCACACCCGGCGCAGCGGTAACAGGAGCCTCCGCTACCTTGTGGGGATGCTCCAGTCCCCCACCCCCAAGAAGCGTCGACGCGGCCGCCTGTTCCGGTTCTCCTCGGCGTTCGTGGTGCTGCTCGCGGTCGCGGGCTATCTGGTCGTCCAGTACGTCACCGGCGGCCGGGGCGGGCCCGGTTGCAAGGTGGTCTCCGGCAAGGACGACGGCCAGGAGTACGAGTTCTCGCAGGAGCAGACGATGAACGCGGCGACGATCGCCGCCGTCGGCACCGGGCGCGGTATGCCCGAGCGGGCCGTGACGATCGCGCTCGCGACCGCCCTCCAGGAGTCGCAGCTCGTCAACATCCAGCACGGCGACCTGGATTCGCTCGGCCTGTTCCAGCAGCGGCCCTCGCAGGGCTGGGGCACCAAGAAGGAGATCCTGGACCCGACGTACGCGGCGGGCGTCTTCTACGAGCACCTGTCCAAGGTGGACGACTACCAGCAGCTCCCCCTCACCGTCGCCGCGCAGCGCGTGCAGCGCAGCGGCTACCCGGAGGCGTACGCCAAGCACGAGCCCGAGGCCACGCTGCTGTCCGCCGCCCTCACCGGGCAGGCGGCCGCCACGCTGACCTGCCAGGGCCTTCCGGACACCACCCAGGCGGACACCGGCCCGGACGCCGTACGGGCCGCGCTGGTACGGGACTTCGGGCGCACGGTGCTGAAGGAGACGGGCGCGGAGGTGACCGGGAACGGCTCGGCATCGAAGGACAAGTCCAAGGCGAAGGCCAAGTCCACGCCGACGCCGACGCCCAACGCGAGTGCGACCGGCGGGAGCAGCACGGTGACCTTGCCGGTGCGGTCCGGCAGCACGCGGACCGGCTGGCAGCTCGCGCACTGGGCGGTGGCCAACTCCTCGGTGCTGCACATCGAGCGCGTGTCGTACGCCGGCCGCGAGTGGGCCGCCGGCAGCGCGGACGACCCTTGGCACTCGACCGCCGCGAAGGCCTCCGGCGGGGTGCGGATAGTGACCGAGCGGCAGGGCGGGCAGAAGTAGTCGCGAGGTGGTGGCCGGGCAGTCGTACGGGTCGTCACCCGTACGGGTTATGCGTGGTCGTTCCGGGTCCGGGCGTGCTCAGGTTTTCGTGCCGTCACCCTGGCGTGCGCCAAAGCCCTTGAAAACAAAGGGCTGCGAGCATTTTGCAGGCTTTCACACCGGGCGCTCTTTGTCCGTTTTTATCCGTAGCTGATTATGCGACGCATTGCCAACTCTTTACGTTGCCGCTCCGCAACCTTCGCGCGCTTCGAGCGGTAGTCACTGCGTCCGAGCCCGGAGATCAACACAAGGAGCATCATGTCCCTCCCCCTGACCCGCCGGATCGCCCGTGCCGCGCTGCTCGTCGCAGCGGGAGCGGCAGCCGGGGTCGGTGCGGCCGGCTCCGCCAGTGCGGCCCCCTCCCTGCCGGCCACCCCGAACCTGGGCGCACTGACCGCCCTGGACGGGGCGAGCGTCGGCAACACGGTCGACGGCGCGAGCCAGAACGTCACGGGGGTCGCCGGCAAGTCCGGTGGCCAGACGCTGGAGAAGGCGGTGCCGGCCGCAGGCAAGACCGGCGGGAAGGTTGCCAAGACGGTGGCTCCGGCTGCGCAGCACGTTGCCGGGGACACGGCTGGGCAGGCCGGGGGTCTGCTTGGTGAGACCGCGAAGACGGCGACGGCGGGTGGCGGGTTGCCTACGGACGCCGTCACCAAGGGTGGGTTGCCCACGGCTCAGGAGCTGCCGTTGAAGGGGCTTCCGCTCGGCTAGTTCGGCCGCGTTTTAGTGTGCCTGCGTTGAAGGGGTCCAGGGAGTTCCCTGGACCCCTTTTCTGCGTTGCTTGTCGGCTGACCGCCGGTGGGGGCTGGTCGCGCCCACGCGGCGGAGCCGCAAATCGATACAGCCCCGCGCCCCTAAAGACAAAAGACCTTTCAGCCCAGCCTCTCTACAGCCGCCCGGACTCGTTCATCCGTAGCTGTCAGGGCCACTCGTACGAAGTTCCCGCCCGCTTCTCCGTAGAAGTCGCCCGGCGCTACCAGGATGCCGAGGTCGGCCAGATGAGCCACCGTTTCCCAGCAGGACTCGTCCCTCGTTGCCCACAAGTACAGGCTGGCCTCGCTGTGTTCGATGCGGAAGCCGTGGTTCAGCAAGGCCTCGCGGAGGGCCGTGCGGCGGGTCGTGTAGCGCTCGCGCTGTTCCTGGACGTGGGTGTCGTCGCCGAGGGCCGCCACCACTGCCGCCTGGGTCGGGGACGAGGTCATCATGCCGCCGTGCTTGCGGATCTCCAGGAGCGGGGCGAGGACCGCCGGGTCGCCGGCCAGGAAGGCGGCGCGGTAACCGGCGAGGTTCGACCGCTTGGAGAGGGAGTGGACCGCGACGATGCCCTCGTACGAGCCGCCGTTGACATCCGGGTGGAGGACCGAGACCGGGTCGGCCTCCCAGCCGAGTTCGAGGTAGCACTCGTCGGAGAAGATCAGGATGCCGTGCTCGCGGGCCCAGGCGACGATCCGGGTCAGCTCGTCCTTCGGCAGGACCTCGCCGGTGGGGTTCGACGGGGAGTTGAGCCAGAGGAGCTTCAGGCCCTCCGGGTTCAGCTGTGTCGGGTCGTCGTAGGTCTCGTACTCGGCTCGGGCCAGGCGGGCGCCGACCTCGTACGTCGGGTACGCGAGGCGCGGGTAGGCCACGCGGTCGCCGGGGCCGAGGCCCAGCTGGGTCGGGAGCCAGGCGACGAGTTCCTTGGAGCCGACGATCGGGAGGACGTGGCGGTGGGTCACGTCGCGGGCGCCCAGGCGGCGCTCCACCCAGCCGGTGATCGCGTCGCGCAGTGCCGGTGTGCCCCAGACCGTCGGATAGCCGGGCGAGTCTGCCGCGGCGATCAGCGCTTTCTGGATCAGGTCGGGAACCGGGTCCACCGGGGTGCCGACGGACAGGTCGACGATGCCGTCCGGGTGCGCTGCGGCCGTCTTCTTGTACGGCTCCAGCTTGTCCCAGGGGAAGGTGGGCAGGCGGTCGGTGACTGCGGACACGATGACTGGCTCACTTTCTGGTGCGTGCGCCCCGTACAGCCGTCGTCGGACCGCCGTACGGCAAACGCCTCGGCCCCGTAGGGCGCTGATCGGGCGTGATCAGGCCGTACGGGACCGAGGCGGCGCGTCTGGTGCGGGCCGCTCTTACTGGTTCTGCGGCGGCAGCGCGGCGACGAAGGGGTGGTCGCGCTCGATCAGGCCCAGCTTGCTGGCGCCGCCGGGGGAGCCGAGCTCGTCGAAGAACTCGACGTTGGCCTTGTAGTAGTCCTTCCACTCCTCGGGAGTGTCGTCCTCGTAGAAGATCGCCTCGACCGGGCACACCGGCTCACAGGCTCCGCAGTCGACGCATTCGTCCGGGTGGATGTACAAGGACCGTGAGCCCTCGTAAATGCAGTCGACCGGGCACTCCTCGATGCACGCCTTGTCCTTGACGTCTACACAAGGCTGCGCGATGACGTAGGTCACGCTGTCGTTCCTCCTCGATAGGGCGCTGGCGGGCCTCCGTAGGCTCCGCCGCCCGGCGCGCGGGAGCGCGGCGTCGTCCATGCCCGCACCTAGTATCTCCGTTCCGGGGCGTGATCCATACAGGAGGGGTGAACTGACCTGTGGAAATCTCCGCGGCGGGACGTCTTGAGGTCCGCGTAACCGCTGCTGACGTGGGCAAACGGGTGTCCGTCAGGTGCTTGACAGATGCTGAAGACACGACGGAGAAGTTCACCGACACGGTGGGTGTTCTCACATCATGGGACAGCGGTGTGCTGACGATCACACGGAAGAGTGGCGATTCCGTCCGTATTTCGGAATCCTCGCTGGTGGCGGGCAAGGTCGTCCCGGCCGCTCCGGCCCGTCGGCGGGGACCGTCCGCCACCTACCGGGAGTTGGCTCACGTCTCCTCGCGCGCGTGGCGGCCGGTGGAGAGCGAGCGGCTCGGCGAGTGGGAGCTGCGCGCCGCCGCCGGATTCACCCGCCGCGCCAACTCCGTGCTGCCCCTCGGCGATCCCGGCCTGCCCCTCGACGAGGCCCTGGCTGTCGTACGACGGTGGTACGGCGACCGGGGCCTGCCCGCGTACGTCCAGACCGCGACCGGCGCCGAGGGCACGCAGGAGCTGCTCTGCGCCGAGCTGGAACAGCGCGGCTGGACCCGTGAGGTGACGGCTGAGCTGTGGGTCGGGGCCCTGGCCCCTGTCGCCGACCGCGCCGATGCCTCCGCAGTCGTGCTGTCCCGGTCGGCCGACGAGGCGTGGCTGGCCCGCTATCAGCGCAAGGGGGTGAGCGAGGTGGCCCTGAAGGTGCTGAGGAGTGGGCCCTCTGTGTGGTTCGCGACCGTGCCCGGCGAGGGGGCCGAGCCCGCGGCCATCGGGCGGTGTGTCATCGACGGGCGGTGGGCCGGGTTCGCCGCGGTCGAGGTCGATCCGGCGCTACGGCGGCGGGGGCTGGGGTCGGTCGTCATGGCCGCGTTGGCCTCGCGGGCGTTGGAGGAGGGGGCTTCGGCCGCGTGGTTGCAGGTCGAGGCGGACAACGTGGGGGCGCGGGCACTGTACTCCGGGATGGGGTTCTCCGCGCATCACGCCTATCACCACTACCGCGACGACCGCGACGGTTCGTCGTGACGGGTTACGAGTTCGCCATGTCCGGTCCCTGTCCCCCGGCCCCCGCGCGGGCCGCCGAGGTACGTCGGCTGTTCGCCGAGGAGGTGCGGTCGGAACGGCCCGATCTGGCCGCGCTGTGCCTGCTCGTGGGGGCCGCTGCGGACGGGGCGCTGGACGACGCGGGCATCGACGCGGCGCAGATGGAGCTGGACCGGCTGGCCGGGCAGGTACCGTTCCGGCCCGGCGCGCCGCTGGCCTGGGCGAACGCGCTGCGCCAACTCCTGGGCGACCGTTTCGAGTTCCGGGGTGCACCGGGCGACTATCAGCGGCTGGAGTCCTCCCTGCTGCACTCGGTGCTGCGGCGGCGGCGCGGGTTGCCGATCCTGTTGTCCGTGGTGTGGATGGAGGTTGCCCGGCGGGCGGGGGCGCCGGTGTACGGG
>NZ_JBXVPZ010000484.1:0-7009 GCF_057961495.1 Streptomyces sp. P5F9
CCCTGGCGCGACCCCGCCCTGCCCGCCGCCGCCCGCGTCGACGACCTGCTCGCCCGGATGACCCTGGAGGAGAAGACCGCCCAGCTCTACGGCGTGTGGGTGGGCGCCGACACGGACGGCGACGGAGTCGCTCCGCTCCAGCGGGAGATGACCTCGGAGTACGACTGGGACGAGCTGATCACCCGAGGTCTTGGCCAGCTCACCCGTTCCTTCGGTACGGCGCCGGTGGACCCGGAGTTGGGCGCGCAGGCGCTGGCCCGCGCGCAGCGCCGGATCGCGGCGGCGGGGCGCTTCGGCATCCCGGCGGTCGCCCACGAGGAGTGCCTGGCGGGGTTCACCGCGTGGGGTGCGACGGCGTACCCGGTACCGCTCGCGTGGGGCGCGAGCTTCGACCCGGGGCTGGTCGAGGAGATGGCCCGGCACATCGGCGCGGACCTGCGCGCGGCCGGCGTCCACCAGGGCCTCGCCCCGGTCCTGGACGTCGTACGGGATCCGCGCTGGGGCCGGGTGGAGGAGACGATCGGCGAGGATCCGTACCTGGTGGGGACCATCGGTACGGCTTATGTGCGGGGCCTGGAGTCGGCCGGGGTCGTCGCGACGCTGAAGCACTTCGCCGGGTACGCGTCCTCGGTGGGCGCGCGGAACCTGGCGCCGGTGCGGGCCGGGGTGCGGGAGTTCGCGGACGTGACCCTGCCGCCGTTCGAGATGGCGCTGCGGGAGGGCGGGGCGCGCTCGGTGATGGCGGCGTACAACGAGACGGACGGCGTCCCGGCGTCGGCCGACCCCCGCCTGCTGACCGAACTCCTGCGTGACGACTGGCAGTTCACCGGCACCGTGGTCGCCGACTACTTCGGCATCGGCTTCCTGGAGACGCTCCACCGGGTGGCGGGCAGCCCGGCACAGGCGGCCCATGCGGCGCTGGAGGCGGGCATCGACGTAGAGCTCCCGACCCTGAAGTGCTACGGGAAACCGCTGGTGGAGGCGGTGCGGGCGGGGGAGATCCCGGAGTCGCTGGTCGACCGGGCGGCGCGCCGAGTGCTGCTGCAGAAGGCCGAGTTGGGACTCCTGGACGAGGACTGGTCTCCGGAGCCGACGCGTCCGATCGACCTCGACTCGACGGCGAACCGCGCCCTGGCCCGCCAACTGGCCGAGGAATCAGTGGTGTTGCTGGACAACCCCGACGGCGTACTCCCGCTCCCGCCCGAGGCGCGGATCGCGGTGGTGGGTCCAAGGGCGGCGGACGCGCTGGCGATGCTGGGTTGCTACTCCTTCCCGTCCCACGTGGGTACGCACCACCCCGAGGTGCCGATGGGCATCGAGATCCCCACGGTGCTGGAGTCGCTGCGGGCCGAACTCCCGGACGCCAAGGTGACGTTCGCGGAGGGGTGTGACGTCTCCGGCCCGGACACCTCCGGTTTCGAGGAGGCGGTGGCGCGGACGGCGGAGGCGGACGTGTGCGTGGCGGTGCTCGGCGACCGGGCGGGCCTGTTCGGACGCGGCACGTCGGGTGAGGGCTGCGATGTGGCGGACCTCCGACTACCGGGTGTGCAGGCCGACTTGCTGGACGCCCTGGTGTCGACGGGCGTCCCGGTGGTCCTGGTCCTGCTGACCGGCCGCCCTTACGCGCTGGGCCGCTGGCACGGCCGACTGGGCGCGGTGGTCCAGGCGTTCTTCCCGGGGGAGGAAGGCGGCCCGGCAGTGGCGGGAGTGCTGTCGGGCCGCGTCAACCCGTCCGGCCGCCTCCCGGTGAGCGTCCCGCACATGCCCGGCGGCCAGCCCTGGACGTACCTGCAACCCCCGTTGGGCCTGGCCGACGAGGTCAGCAGCCTGGACCCGACCCCGCTCTACGCCTTCGGCCACGGCCTCTCGTACACGACGTTCGAGTGGGAGCCCGCCGAATCAGGGGAGTTGGAGATCGGCACGGACGGCTCCTACGACCTGCCCCTCACCGTCCGCAACACCGGCGACCGCACCGGCACGGAGATCGTCCAGCTCTATCTCCACGACCCGGTCGCCTCGGTGACCCGCCCGGACGTCCGCCTGATCGGTTACCAGCGCCTGGAGTTGGGACCCGGCGAGGCGACGCGGGTGACCTTCCACTTCCATGCGGACCTGTCGGCGTTCACGGACCGCTCGGGACACCGGGTGGTCGAACCGGGCGTACTGGAGCTGAGGTTGGGTGCTTCCAGCGCGGAGATACGCCACACGACCCGGCTGACGCTGACGGGTCCCGTGCGGGTGGTGGGGGCGGAGCGGCGGTTGCGGTGCGAGACGGAGGCGCGGGGCGACAGGTGACCCCGGGCGCAGGTCAGACCTTGATCACGTGGGCACCGGTCCCGCAGAGTTCCCGGAGATCCTCGGGGTCCGAGGTCAGCACGGTGACGGGTGCCGGGGAGGCGAGTGCTGTCGCGGCGACGATCGCGTCAAGTGCGTACTTGTGCCCGTGCAGACCGGCTGCGGCGAGGAGTTTGCCGGCGTGGCGGGCGATCGCCTCGCTGGGCGGGACGACGTTGACGCGTGAGACGGCGTGGTCGAAACGAGCCTGGTGGGTCCTGGGATCACGGGCCTCTACCAGGGTCACCGAGCTGACGACCACGTGGATGTCCTCGGCCTCGGCCGCGGCGAGCCACTCGGTGAGTTCCGGAGTGCGCCGTACGAGTTTGGACAGACCCTCGCAGTCGAGTACGAGCGTGCCGCTCACGCGGCGTCGGCCGAGCCGGCCGAGCCACCGCGCAGGACGGCCCGTTTGGCCTCGACCGCGGCCGGGTCCACCGGACCGTGCACGGCTTCCGCGTCCTCGATCAGTTCACGCAGCCGATCCCGCTCCAGCTGGCGCTGGATGAGTGCTTCGACGTAGGCGGACATGCCTCGCTTGCCGGTGCGCGCCTTGAGGGCGGCGATGGTGCCCTCGTGGAGCGACACCGACACGGGGCGGACGGGGCCTTCACCGGGTACGGGAGAATCAGCCATGACCCCACTTTAACAAAACTCTTGTTATTCGCCCACCGACTCGAACCGCCACCGATGCACCGCCCGAGTCACCAACTCCCCGTCCGGCTCCGGCAGTTCGGGCAGGTCCGCGTCGTACTCCGCGTCCCACCACGTGATGACGAGAACCCGGTCCTGGGGTCCGCGCAGGAACTCCCGGCGCAGGGGCTCGGCCGGGAGCCGCTGCTCCCGTGCCCAGGCGAGCAGTTCTGCGCCCCGCCCCGGGACCGCCCGGGCCTCCCACATCAACGCGACCGTCGTCACGAGTACAGGTTCTCCTTGCTGACCTCGTGCACGTGGTCGTGGTGGTGATGCCCCGGGACGTGCGGGTCGGTCACCGGGAGGGACGAGTCGGCCGACAGGTCCCAGTCCGACGGAACCCGGTTCCGCGCGACCATTTCGGCACCCAGCGCGGCGACCATCGCGCCGTTGTCCGTGCAGAGCTTGGGGCGCGGGACGCGGAGGCGGATGCCGGCGGCCTCGCAGCGCTCCGCCGCCAGTGCGCGCAGGCGCGAGTTCGCCGCCACTCCGCCGCCGATCATCAGGTGGTCGACGCCCTCGTCCTTGCAGGCGCGTACGGCCTTGCGGGTCAGGACGTCGACGACGGCCTCCTGGAAGGACGCCGACACATCGCGCACCGGCACATCCTCCCCCGCCGCCCGCTTCGCCTCGATCCAGCGGGCCACGGACGTCTTCAGCCCGGAGAAGGAGAAGTCGTACGCCGGGTCGCGCGGCCCGGTCAGTCCGCGCGGGAACGTGATCGCCGTGGGGTCGCCCTCCTTCGCGTACCGGTCGATGACCGGCCCGCCCGGGAAGCCGAGGTTCAGGACACGCGCGATCTTGTCGAAGGCCTCGCCCGCCGCATCGTCGATCGTCGCGCCCAGCGGCCGTACGTCCGAGGTGATGTCCGAGGACAACAGCAGCGAGGAGTGACCGCCGGACACCAGCAGCGCCATCGTCGGTTCCGGCAACGGGCCGTGTTCCAGCTGGTCCACGCAGATGTGCGAGGCGAGGTGGTTCACGCCGTAGAGGGGCTTGCCCAGGGCGTAGGCGTAGGCCTTGGCGGCGGAGACGCCGACCAGCAGGGCACCGGCGAGGCCAGGACCCGCCGTGACCGCGATGCCGTCGAGGTCACGGGCGCTCACGCCCGCGTCCTTCAGCGCGCGCTGGATCGTCGGGACCATCGCCTCCAGGTGGGCGCGGGACGCCACCTCCGGTACGACCCCGCCGAAGCGGGCGTGCTCGTCGACGCTGGACGCGACCGCGTCCGCCAGCAGGGTGGTGCCGCGGACGATGCCGACACCGGTCTCGTCGCAGGAGGTCTCGATGCCCAGGACGAGAGGCTCGTCGCGTGAGTCAGTCATGGATCTCGGTTCCTTGTACGGAAGGTGACCCCGCGGCGGAGCTGCCGTCGGGATCTGTGGTCAGGCGCATCACCAGGGCGTCGACGTTGCCCGGCTGGTAGTAGCCGCGCCGGAATCCGATCGGGGCGAAGCCGAAGCGCTCGTACAGCTTCTGCGCGCGGACGTTGTCGACGCGGCATTCGAGCATGACCTCGGTGCACTCGAACTCGCTTGCCGCGGTGAGGAGTTCGGTCAGCAGGGTGGAGCCGAGGCCGGTGCCCCAGTGGTCGCGGGCGACGGCGATGGTCTGGATGTCGGCCGCCGCGGCGGAGCCGCTGTCAGATGCGGTGCCGCTGGTGGCGAGGCCCGCGTAGCCGATGAGCCGGACACCGCCCTCGTACTCCGCACCGGTCTCCTCCGCGACCAGGTACCGGCGGGTCGCCTCGGCGCCCCGCGCGTGTGCCAGTTCGGACCAGAACATGCCCCGGGACCAGGCGTCCTCCGGGAAGAGATCCTTCTCCAGTTCCAGCACGGAGTCGATGTCCCACCAGCGCATCTCGCGCAGCCGAGGGCTCAGGGATTCGGTCACTTGGGGGTGACCACCTTGTAGTTCTTGGGCACCTGGGCGTCGGGACGGCGCAGGTACAGCGGCCGGGGCGCGGGGAGTTCGACGCCCGCCGCGAGTCTCTCGGCGGCCAGCGAGGCGAGCGCGGCGGCGGACACGTGCTCCGGCTCGTGGGCGGACGGGAAGGTGTCCGGGTAGAGCAGCGCACCGGCGCCGACGGCGGGCAGTCCGGCGACCTGCTCGGCGATGTCGGCGGGCCGGTCCACGGCCGGGTCGGTGACGCGGGTCCGGGAGTCGGCGTAACGCGCCCAGTAGACCTCCTTGCGCCGCGCGTCCGTGGCGACGACGAAGGGGCCGTCGAGGTCGGCGGCGTAGGCGAGGCCGTCCAGCGTGCACACACCGTGCACGGGCACGCCGAGCGCGAGCCCGAAGGTGTCGGCGGTCATCAGCCCGACGCGCAGCCCGGTGTAGGGGCCGGGGCCGATGCCGACGACGATTCCCGTGACGGCGTCGAGCGTGAGCCCCGCGCCGGCGAGCACGTGGTCGACGGCCGGGAGCAGCAGCTCACCGTGGCGGCGCGCGTCCACCTGACTCGACGAGGCGATGACGGCCTCGCCGTCGTGCAGGGCGACGGTGACGGCGGGGGTGGCGGTATCGAGAGCGAGCAAGAGCACGCAAACAGCCTACGGCTCCGGCGCCGCGAGCACGGCCGCCCCGGTCGGCCCGGCCGCGGCTGCTACGGTCACCTAGGGTCACCGGACTTACGGGACGTACGGGACCGTTCGGGGCACCGTCACAGGACGTAGACGTATGAGACGCGGAGGTGGGCGCTGATGGCCGGCAGCAGCTCGGGAATCGTGGCCGGGCTCACCGTGGCGGCGGTCGCCACGGTCGGTTTCCTCGCCTACCAGGCGTCGGCGACGGTCCCGGCCGGACTGGGGAGCACGGCCCACGCGAGCGCCTCCCCCGCGGCGGCGGCCGCCAAGAAGGCCCCGCGCGACAAGAAGAACCCCGCCGCGCTGCCCGCCGGCTCCGGCACGGGCGAACGGGTCGTGTACTCGGTGGACGACGACCGGGTGTGGCTGGTCGCCAAGAACAACAAGGTCAACCGCACGTTCAAGGTCACCCCCGGCACGGTGGACCCACCCACGGGCACCTATCCGGTCACCTCCCGCTCGAACGCCATCACCGGCACCGACGGCACCCCCATCCAGCACGTCGTCCGCTTCACCAACGCGGACAACGTCGCCATCGGCTTCAGCGCGGCGGTCAGCGGCGCGACGGACGCCCCCGACCCGACAGCGAAGTCCGGCGGCATCCGCGAATCGACCGAGGACGGCGCGGCGATGTGGGAGTTCGCAACGATCGGACAGTCGATCGTGGTAATCCGCTAAGCAATTCAATTGGGGGCAGGGCACCCCCTAGGGGCGCGGGGAACTGCGCGACCAGCCACGACGCACCCGCAGACGAACGACTACGCGGCTTTACGCGGCTCAACCGGCGGAGCTATCGGCTCCGGGTCCCGAGGCGGCGTAGAAACCACCCTCGCCGCCTCCCCCGCCGCCAGCAGCTCCTGCATGGACACCCCGCCAACCGCATACGGCCGCGCCCACTCACGCTGGTTCTCTGAAGCCGACATGGACGCCTCCTGGGAGCCGGGGGCAGGCATAGTTAGGTAGACCTAACTACGAACTGGATACCATGTGACCACGCCCGAGACCCCGAACGCAACATCTTGCCGACACCTTGTCGGAACCCACACCCCTCGCACCCCCCGGTCAGCCGCCGAGCACGCCCAGTTCAACCGCGGCCCACCGCGCACCGAGCCCGGTGACAGTCACATGCCGTACCTCGTCCGTCGTATCCCCGACGGCCCGGTGGATGACGAGCGACAGCCGGTCGTCCGTCAACTCCTCGACCTTGCCCTCACCCCACTCCACGACGATCACGGACTCGGGCAGCGAGACATCGAGGTCGAGGTCCTCCATGTCGTCGAGCCCGCCGCTCAGGCGATACGCGTCGACGTGCACAAGCGGCGGCCCGTCCCCCAGCGAGGGATGCACCCGGGCGATCACAAAGGTCGGCGAGGTCACCGCCCCCCGCACCCCGAGCC
>NZ_JBXVPZ010000485.1:0-7003 GCF_057961495.1 Streptomyces sp. P5F9
CGCCCTGGCGGCGGGCGCCGGTCCGCTGGCGGGGGCGGCGGGGGATGCGGTGGAGCCGGTCGTGGCACATCCGGCGGCGAGAGCGCCCCCGGCGACGAGCCCGGCACCCGCACGCAACGCCGTACGGCGGTCGGTCGTGGTCACCCGCCCCATTTAAGGGGCGCCAAGTAAGAAACCGGGGCATTAACCCGTTCGGGGGACCCGCACGGGTCGCGCCCCGAAGGGACGCGGGGCTGTATCGATTTGCGGCTCCGCCGCGTGGGCGCGACCAGCCACAGCGGACCCGCAGACAACAACGGTCCTTCGCGGGTTCAGCGGTCAGAAACCCGCATCTCGAACCACGTCGTCTTCCCACGCGGCAGCAAATCCACGCCCCACCGATCGGAGAGTTTGTCGACGAGGAACAACCCCCGCCCGCTCAGATCCATCTCCTGAACCGGCATCAGACACGGCAACCCACGCGAGGGATCACGGACCTCGACCCGAATCCACCCCCGCCGCCGCTTCATCCGCAGCCCGAACACCCGCGCACCCGTATGCCGTACGGCGTTTCCGACAAGCTCCGAGACAAGTAGGACGGCGTCCTCGGTCAGCTTCGGGCTGAGCCCCCAGTGCCGCAGAACGACGATCTGGGTGAGCCGGCGGGCCGTCGCGGCGGACTCCGGACGGGACGGGAGCGGAACTTCCGCCTCCGTCGGATTGCCGAACAACTCGATCGCCTTGAGCGCCCGCTCGTCCTCGACCGCAGGCGACCAGCGCGCCGCGGTCGCACGGCCTTGTCCCCGCGGCTGTCCGATACCTTCCAGCCCCGCCATGCGTCCATCATGGCCGCCCCGAACGGGCTCCGGGGCTGTTCCGGAGGAATACGCCCCCGGGAAGCCCCCGTTCCGCGACATCCGATTGGCATGTGCCAGAGTCATTTCAGGGCTTGCGACAGCCCCTCCGACCTGCGGTGAAGGCTCTGTTGGAGGCAATCGACAGGCTCCCTCGACAAGGCAGGCTTAAGGTCACGTTAAGGTTCCCATAAACCGCCCCACCGAGGGACCTGTATGAGACATCACGTCAATTGCAAGTGGTTGAGCGGTATTTGACGGTCCGGTTCACTGGAACTTCGATGATCCGATTCACTGGAACTTCGCCTTGCCGGGGCCCTCTTCCACGAAGCTGCGCATCCCGCGCTCACGGTCCTCGGTCGCGAACAGCCCCGCGAACCAGGTGCGTTCGACGGCCAGCCCGGTCTCGATGTCCGTCTCCAACCCGGTGTCGATCGCTTCCTTCGCGGCCCGCAACGCGATCGCCGGACCCTGCGCCAGCTTCGCCGCCCACGCATGCGCCTCGCTGAACACCTCGGCAGCCGGGGCGAGTCGGTCGACGAGCCCCAGCGCCAACGCCTCATCAGCCTTGACCATACGACCGGTGAAGATCAGGTCCTTCGCCTTCGACGGACCGATCAGACGCGCCAGCCGCTGCGTGCCACCCGCCCCCGGAATCAACCCCAGCAGAATCTCCGGCTGCCCCAACTTCGCGTTGTCGGCGGCAATACGGAAGTCGGCGCACAACGCCAACTCACAACCCCCGCCCAGCGCATAGCCGGTGACGGCAGCAACCACCGGCTTGGGGATACGGGCCACCGCCGTGAACGACTCCTGCAATGCCCGCGACCGTACGACCATCCCCGCATGGTCCATACGCTGCATCTCCTTGATGTCCGCACCCGCGGCGAACACCTTCTCCCCGCCGTAGACCACCACGGCCCGGACGTCCTCGCGACGCGAGGCCTCCTCGGCGAGTTCCTTGAGGCGGTCCTGGGTGGCGACGTCCAGCGCGTTCATCGGCGGGCGGTCGAGGCGGATGGTGCCGACGCCCTCGGCGACTTCGAGATTCACGGTCATGCCGGAAGGTTAACGCGCGCTAACGACAACGGGCCCGGTGCTGTGTGTCACAGCACCGGACCCGCAGGTCAACTAGCGCCTTACGCCTTCCACTTCGCCCACGACATGTTCCAGCCGTTGAGCCCGTTGTCCGGCGCCACGGTCTCGTCGTTGGAGTGCTTGACGACCACGACGTCACCGATCATCGAATGGTTGTAGAACCAGGCGGCCGGAACGCTGCTGCTGTAGCCGCCCTTGACGTCCCTCAGGCCGACGCAGCCGTGGCTGGCGTTGTAGTTGCCGAAGGCGCCGCCGCCCCAGTAGTTGCCGTGGATGAAGGTGCCGGAGGTGGTGAGGCGGATGGCGTGCGGGACGTCCTTGATGTCGTACTCGCCGCCGTAGCCGACCGTTTCACCGTTCATCCGGGTCACTTCGAGCTTCTCGCTCATGACCATCTGGCCGTTCCAGGTGTCGTAGCCGGGCTTGCCGGTGGTGACCGGGATGGTCTTGATGGTCTTGCCGTCCTGGGTGACCTTCATGGTGTGCTTCTTGGCGTCGACCACGGAGACCTGGTTGCGGCCGATGGTGAAGGAGACCGTCTTGGTCTGCTTGCCGTAGACGCCCGGGCGGCCTTCGACGCCGTCGAGGTTGAGCTTGACGGTGACCTTGGTGCCGGACTTCCAGTAGTTCTCGGGGCGGAAGTCGAGGCGGTCGTTGCCGAACCAGTGGCCCTCGACGTCGACGGCCGGCACGGTCGTGATGGTGATGGCCTTCTTCACGTCGTCGGGGTGTGTGATGCCCCGGGTGAAGTTGACCGAGAACGGCATTCCGACGCCGACCGTGGAGCCGTCCTCCGGGGTGAAGTCGCCGATGAACGTGTTCTTCGGGGTCAGCGTGGTGAAGCTGGAGTCCTCGGCGGCGACCCGGCCGTCGGAGTCCTTGGCGACCGCGTGCACGGTGTACTTGGTGGAGGCCGCGAGATGCGTGGCCGGCGTCCAGCTCGCGCCGCCGCTGGTGATCGCGCCGGAGACCTTGGTGCCGTCGGTGTCCTTGACCTCGACCTCGGTCAACTTGCCCTTCGCGGCGCTGATCTTGAGGGCGCCGCTGGTGTCGACGGACTTCGAGCCGTTCTTGGGGGCGATGGTGACGACGGCCTGCGACTGCTTGGTCTCGGCCGTGTCCGAGCCCTTGGCCTTGCTGTCGCCCGAGCCGGACCCGGAGTTGGAGCCACCGCCGCCTCCGCACGCGGTCACGGCGAGCAGCAGCACGCCGAGGATCAGCGCCAGCAGCCCCTTGTTTCTCCGGCCGCGCGCGTCAACCGACGCCCCCGATATCGGTCGCACGTTCAAGACTTTCTCCCCTCGCCGGGCCCGGTCCGGCCCGCACCCCTTCGCGCATCTGACGTGCACGTCCGCGCATATTAACCGTCAGGATTTGAGCTTCATGTCAGGCGAATGTCACCGTTCGGTCGCAACTTCAACTGCCGCCTGGCACAGGGACCCGGCCCCCTTCTCGGGTCACCTCAGCGCACTGCCCGCCGTCCACTCCTTCCAACCCATGTTCCAGCCGCCGAGGCCGTTGTCCGGAGCGACCTGTTTGTCGTCGCTGTGCACGACCTCGACGACGTCCCCGACGATGCTGCGGTCGAAGAACCACCCGGCCGGGGTGTCCGAGCTGCCGCCCTTGACGTCCCTCAACCCCACGCACCCGTGGCTGACGTTGACGTGTCCGGGGGCGGACGGCGCCCAGTAGTTGCCGTGCAGGAAGGTGCCGGAGTCGGTGAGCTTCATGGCGTGCGGGACGTCGGGGATGTCGTACTCGCCGCCGAAGCCGACCGTGCGACTGTTCATCCGGGTCACCTCCAGCATCTCCATGACCACCATTTTCCCGTTGTACGTGGTCTTCCCGGGGGCGCCGGCCGTGATCGGCACGGTGGCCAGCAGGTCGCCGTCGCGCCGCACCTCCATGGTGTGTCTGGCGGCGTCGACGAGGGAGACCTGGCTGCGGCCGACGGTGAAGGAGAACGTCTTGTACTGGAGGCCGTAGACGCCCTTCGCGCCTTCCACGTCCCGGAGGCGGAGGGAGACGGTGACCTGGGTGCCGGGTTTCCAGTAAGTCTCGGGGCGGAGGTCGAGGCGGGTCTTGCCGAACCAGTGGGGGCGGATCTCGACGGCCGGTTTCGCGGTAACGTGGACCGCGCGCTCGACGGCGGCCCGGTTCTCGATGTCCCGGTTGAAGCCGAGGGAGACGATCATCCCGGTGCCGACGGTGGCGCGGTTCTCCGGGGTGACGTAGGCGATGAACCGCTCGTCGGGGACGTAGGTCGTGAACGTGGTGTGCCGGGCGGAGCGGCGGCCGTGGCCGTCGAGGGCGACCGCGTCGACGGTGTACTCGGCGGCCAGCGCGAGCTTTCCGTCCTCGGGTTCCCAGCGCAGTCCGTCGTCGGAGATGCGGCCGGGGACCGGACTGTCCTGGGCGTCCTGCGACTTCACGACCTGCACGGACTCCAGGCGGCCGCTGGGCACCCGGACCACGAGCCGCTGGTCCGGTTTGACGCCCTTGCCGGCGTCCTCGGGCGAGATCCGGATCACATCCTCGGGCGCCGGTGCCTTGCCGAAGATCTCGTCGATACCGCCCCCGCCCGAGCCGTCCGAAGTACAGCCGGCGGCTCCGGCCAGCAGTCCTGCCCATGTCAGTACGGCGGCCAGTGCGACCCCCGCGCGTCGCGCGCGTCCTTGTGCATGCCTCACGAGGTGCCCAACGAGCGGGCACGCCTCAGGGAAACGTGAGTGCGACGCAAGCTCTGGGCAGAACAGTGGGGAGGACGACATGACAGGCACACGCGACCGGGACGCCGCGCACCCTTCACCTCGTCGTTCCATGAGCCGCAGGAGGCCGGACGGTGTCGAGCGCAGCCGAGCAGGAGGCCGTGCAGGAGGGGCACGTCGACGACGGCGTGCCGGTGGAAGGCGTCGTGGAGGCCGTGCCGTCGCCACGCGCCGCGCCCGTGCTGAACGGCGCCCCGCACACCGGGCCGCCGATGCCCGTGTGGCCGGGGGCGCCGATGCCGTTGGGGGCCCGGTACCGGGTCGGCCCGGACGGGGTGGCGGGCACCAACTTCGCGCTGTGGGCGGGGGGTGCGGAGGCGGTCGAGCTGTGCCTCTTCGACGAGGACGGGGTGGAGACCCGGGCCCCGCTGACCGAGCTGACGCACGAGATCTGGCACGGCTTCCTGCCCGGTGTGCTGCCCGGGCAGCGCTACGGCTTCCGGGTGCACGGCCGCTGGGACCCGTGGACCGGCGCCCGCTGGAACCCGGCGAAGCTGCTCCTCGACCCCTACGCCCGCGCGGTGGACGGCGAGTTCGGGCTGCCGCCCGAGGTGTACGCGCACGTCCGTGACTGGCCGCAGCAGCAGGTCGCGGACACCGTGCGCGACGACCGCGACTCCGCGCCGTACGTCCCGAAGGGCGTCGTCGTCCATGACGACACCACCGACGACGAGTGGATGGACGACCGCCGCCCGAAGACACCGTGGGCGGACTCGGTCATCTACGAACTCCACGTCGGCGGCTTCACCAAGCTGCACCCCGGGATACCCGAGGAACACCGGGGCACCTACGCCGGGTTGGCGCACCCGGCGGCCATCGAGCACCTGGTGAAGCTGGGCGTGACGGCCGTGGAGCTGCTGCCCGTCCACCAGTTCGCGCACGAGGACCATCTGCTGCGCAAGGGCCTGAAGAACTACTGGGGTTACAACTCCATCGGCTACTTCGCCCCGCACGCGGGCTATGCGGCGACCGGTACGGCGGGGCAGCAGGTCGGCGAGTTCAAGCGGATGGTGCGGGCGCTGCACGAGGCCGGGATCGAGGTCATCCTCGACGTGGTCTACAACCACACTGCGGAAGCGGGTGAGTTGGGTCCGATGCTGTCGTTGAAGGGCATCGACAACCGCGGCTACTACCGCCTCCAGAGCGACGCCCGCCGCTACACGGACTACACCGGCTGCGGCAACACCCTGCACGTCGTCCAGCCGCACGTGCTCCGGCTCATCACCGACTCCCTGCGCTACTGGGTCACCGAAATGGGCGTCGACGGCTTCCGCTTCGACCTCGCGGCGGCGCTGGCCCGCTCGATGCACGACGTCGACATGCTGTCCCCGTTCCTCGCCGTGATCGCCCAGGACCCGGTCCTACGGCGGGTGAAGCTGATCGCCGAGCCCTGGGACGTCGGCTCGGGCGGCTACCAGGTGGGCGCGTTCCCGCCCCTGTGGACGGAGTGGAACGACCGCTATCGCAACGCCGTCCGGGACTTCTGGCGGGGCGCGCTGCCGGACGTACGGGATCTCGGGTACCGCCTGTCGGGGTCGAGCGACCTGTACGCGTGGGGAGGCCGCCGCCCGTACGCCTCGGTCAACTTCATCACGGCGCACGACGGTTACACCCTCCGCGACCTCGTGTCGTACGAGCGCAAGCACAACGAGGCCAACGGCGAGGGCAATCGGGACGGCACCGACGACAACCGGTCCTGGAACTGCGGGGTCGAGGGCGAGACGGACGACGAGCGCGTAAAAGCGCTGCGGCGAAGGCAGTTGAGGAACCTTCTCACCACCCTCCTCCTCTCCACTGGCGTGCCGATGCTGGTCGCGGGTGACGAGCTGGGGCGGACGCAGCGGGGCAGCAACAACGCCTACTGCCAGGACAACGAGATCAGTTGGGTGGACTGGGGCCTGCGGGAGGACCCAGGCTGGGCGGCGCTGACCGACCTCACCGCCCGGCTGATCGACCTGCGCCACCGCCACCCGGTGCTGCGCCGCCGGGCGTTCTTCTCCGGGCGGGCCCATTCGGCGGACGGCATAAGGGACTTGGCCTGGTTCACCGCACACGGCACGGAGATGACGGAACGGGACTGGTACGCGCCCGCCGCCACCCTCGGCATGTACCTCTCCGGCCGGGACATCCCCGGCCGCGACGAACGCGGCGCCCCGATCGTCGACGACAGCTTCCTCGCCGTCCTGCACGCGGGCCACCGGCCGGTGAGCTTCGTGCTGCCGGGACCGCCGTGGGCGGAGCGGTACGAGGTGGTCGTCGACACGTCACGGGAGGAGCAGGGGGAGGCGCCGGGGGTGGTGCATC
>NZ_JBXVPZ010000486.1:0-6990 GCF_057961495.1 Streptomyces sp. P5F9
GTACCCGGGGGACGGGGCGCGGCATGCCAGGGGGGCGTGCCGCGCCCCGGCGGGCTAACCGGCTGGGAGGATCAAGGGGGTTAGACAGAGCCCCGGCCTGCACGCAGCGAGGTCCCGGATGCGCCCGCCATCACCTGCCGCCCTTGCCAAGCTTTAAATAAAGTGATTCATTCACCACGCTAGTGAATGGACGCACGTCAAGCGCGGGGAGATGTCCGTGACGGTCACCTTGGGCCAGGAGCCGATCACCATCGACCAGTTCGTCGCGGTCGCCCGCCACGGCGCCCGGGTCGAGTTCGACGCGACCTACGTCGACCGGGTGCGCAAGTCCCGCGCGCTGGTGGAGCGCTTCCTCGCCGAGAACCGACTGGTCTACGGCGTCACCACCGGCTTCGGCGACAACGTCACGGAGGTCATCGACCCGGCGGACGCGGAGCGGCTCCAGCGCAACATCGTGCGGTCGCACGCCGTGTCGGTCGGGGAGCCGTTGCCCGTCGAGGTGGTCCGTGCCATCGCGCTGATGGAGTTGGTCGGGCTCGGTGAAGGGTTCTCCGGTATCCGGTTCGAGACGCTGGAGCTGATCCGGCGGATGCTCAACGCCGGGGTCACGCCGCACGTCCCCGGCGAGGGTTCCGTCGGCTATCTGGCCCCCGAGGCGCACATGGCGCTCGTACTGCTCGGCGAGGGCCGGGCCTGGTACGGCGGTGAACTCCTGCCCGGCGCCGAGGCGTTGGCCCGGATCGGCGAGCGGCCGGCCCGACTCGCCTGCAAAGAAGGACTGTCGCTCACCAACGGGACGCACTCGGTCACCGCGATCGCCGTCCTCGCCGCCCACGACGCCGAGGTCGCGGCGACCACCGCCGACATCGCCGCGAGCCTCTCCGTACAGGCACTCAAGGGCACCGTCCGCGCCTACGACGCCCGGATCCAGGAGCGGAAACGGCACCCGGAGCAGGCCGCCGTGGCCGAGAACCTGCGGCGGCTCACCGAGTCCAGCGCCATCAGCGCCGAGTTCCTCGATCACCGGCTTCAGGACGGGCTCTCCCTGCGGGCCGTTCCGCAGATGCACGGCGGTGCGAAGCGGGCGCTCGCGCAGGCCCGGGAGGTCATCGTCGAGGAACTCCACTCCGTGGGCGACAACCCGGTCATCCACCCCGAGGGCGAGGACGGGGTCGCGCTGAGCGGGGCGAACTGCGACAGCACGTACGTCGGCATCCAGGCCGACACCATGGTCAACGCGATGACCGTGCTGGCCAAGGTCTCCGAACGCCGCACCGACCGCATGGTCAACAGCAACTTCAGCGAGCTGCCGGCCTTCCTGGTCGGACAGCGGCCGGGCCTCAACAGCGGCTACATGATCGCCCAGTACACGGCCGCCGCCCTGACCATGGAACTGCGCGGCCTGGCGGTGCCCGCGTCCGCGGACAATGTCACCACCTCCGCCAACCAGGAGGACGCGGTCAGCAACGGGTACCTCGCCGCCCTGAAGGCCTACCGCGCGGCCCGCAAGCTCGGCTACGTCATAGCCATCGAGCTGATGTGCGCCGCCCAGGCCCTCGACCTCCTCGCCCCGCTCGCGCCCTCACCGGCCGCGGAGGCGCTGCGCGCCCGGATCCGGGAGACCGTACCGCCCGTCGACGAGGACCGCGTCTTCCACACGGACATCGAGCACATCGCCGAACTCGTGCGCGGCGGCGAGGCGTTGAGGGTCGTGGAGGGCGTCGTGGGGGCGCTGCGCCGCTGAGTCCGGGCACATCCGGGCCGCCATTCACAGCCGCCCCTCAGAACCCCCGCAGCGGCCTCTCAGCCCCGAGGCGTCTGATCTTCCTGTACGGGGTGATCCGATCCCGGCGCAGACGGGAGGACGTCATGTTTTTCATCGTGTCGGTGCTGCTGGCCCTGATCGTCGGCGGGGCCGTCGCCTTCAGTAAGAGGCAGGCGGTGGGCGGGAGTTCGCGGTACGGATACGGTGCCGGGTCCGGGGCGGCCCAGCAGTCCTACGACGCCGACGCCGGTGCCGAGGCCGCCCGCTGGGTGGAGCGGCTGGGCGGGAGTCTGTCGACGCTGGACGCCGGCAACAGCACCGCCGCCCGGCAGGCCCTCGCCGACGCCGCCGAGCGGCTCCGGGCCGCGGAGGGTCAACTCGCCGTCGCCTACTCGCCGGTGCAGTACGGGCTCGTGACGCAGACCGCCATCGAGGGGCTGCATCACATCCGAACCGCCCGTGGCGCGCTGGGACTCGACCCGGGGCCCGAGCTGCCCGCGCAGGGGACCGGTGGACAGGTCACCGTGGGTGGGCAGACGTACACCGCGTCCGCGCAGCCCGGCGCGAGCACGCCGTACTACTACCCCGGCGGGGTCGTCAACGGCCGTTCCATGGCCGGGGGTTGGTACAGCACGCCCTGGTGGAAGACCGCGCTCGTCGCGGGTGCCGCCGGGGTCGGGGGCATGCTGCTCGCGGACGCGCTGTTCGACGGCTTCCACCATCACGGGCCGCACGGTGGGTTGTTCGGTGGTGGGCCGGACGGACCGGGTGGGTTCGGAGGCTTCGGCGGGCCCGGGCCGTTCTGAGTCACCCGGGCCGTTCTCCTGCCAGGCAGTGCGTCAGCCCTTGTTGGCGCCCAGTGTGAGGCCGCTGACGAACTGGCGCTGGAGTGCGAAGTACACGATCAGCGTGGGGATCGCGGTGAGCAGGGCGCCCGCGGCGACCAGGTTGGGGTCGGTGAAGTACTGGCCGGAGAGGTTGTTCAGGGCGGAGGTGATCGGCATGTTCTCGCCGGTCGAGATCAGCACGATCGCCCAGAAGAAGTCGTTGTAGATCCAGATGGAGAGCAGCGTCGCCAGGGCTGCCATCGCCGGCTTGCACAGCGGCAGCACGATCTGCCAGTACATCCGCCACACCGACGCCCCGTCGACCAGCGCCGCCTCGGTCAGCTCGTGGGGCAGCATCCGCATGTAGTTGCTCAGCACGAAGGCGCAGAAGCCCGACTGGAAGGCCACGTGGATGAGGACCAGGCCGAGCGCGGAGTCGTAGAGCTTGCCGCTCATCGTGATGCCGGGGAGGTCGATGAGCAGGTACATGCGGTAGAGCGGGGTGATGATGACCTGCTGGGGCAGCAGGTTGCCGGCCGTGAAGACCAGCAGCAGGAAGATGTTGAGCCGGAAGTCGAACCGGCTGACGTAGAACGCGACCATCGACGACAGCAGCAGCGTGAGCAGCACGGCCGGGACCGCGATGATCAGTGTGTTGGCGAAGTAGTGCGTCATGTCGGACTGCTCGAACGCGTTCTTGAAGTTGTCGAGGTTCAGCGTGTCCGGCCAGGAGACGTACCCCTTGTTGCTGGTCTCGGAGTACGGGCGCAGCGCCGCGTAGACCGCCCACAGGAGTGGGGCGAGCCAGGCCAGCGAGGTGACGACGAGGAACGTGTGCAGCAGGACGCGGGCCGGGCGGAGCGGGGTGCGCTGCTTCACGCCGAGTGCGGCGGTGGGGGTGGTGGTGGTCATGCGCGCCGCTCCTTCCGGAAGGTCGCGATCAGGTACGGGATGATGACCGCGAGGGAGATGACCAGCAGGACGACGGCGATCGCGGAGCCGTAACCGATCCGGCTGGACTCGCCGATGATGTTGTTGGTGATCAGGATCGACAGCAGCTCGGTGCCCTGGGCGCCCTTGTTGAAGACGAAGACCAGGTCGAAGGCGCGCAGCGACTCGATGATGGTGACGACCAGGACGACCGTGTTGGTCGGGCGCAGGGTGGGGAAGATGACGTTCTTGAACGTCTGCCACTCGTTCGCGCCGTCCAGCGCGGAGGCTTCGCGCAGGGAGGGGTCCACGCCCTTGAGGCCGGCCAGGTACAGGATCATCATGTAGCCCGCGTGCCGCCAGGACGCGGCGATGAGGACGGCCCACAGGTTGAGTTTGGGGTCGCCGATCCAGTCGATGTAGTGGCCGGGCTTGTTGGCCCCGATGAGGCTGTTGATCAGGCCGGTGTCGGGGTTGTAGATGAGCTGCCAGACGAAGCCGGTGACCGCCAGCGACATGACGACCGGCAGGAAGAACGCGGTCTGGTAGACGCGGCTGAAGCGGATCTTCTTGTCCAGCTGGACGGCCAGGAACAGGCCGAAGGGGGTCGGCAGCAGGATGAGCACGACGAACCAGATGATGTTGTGCTCAAGTGCGGGCCAGAACTGCGGGTTGTCGTTGAACAGCTCCTTGAAGTTGGCCAGCCCCACCCACTTGATGGAGCTGAAGCCGATGCCGTCCCAGGACGTGAAGGCCAGGGCGATCGAGGCGAGGGCGGTGACCCAGACCAGGGCCACGTGCAGGACCGTCGGGCCGCCCGCCATGAAGGCGAGCGTGATGCGGTCACGGCGGGTCAGCAGGCGCTTGGCGCCCTGCGGGACCCGCTTCTTGGCAGGCGCGGGGCCCGGAGGCGGAACGGCGTCCGCCTCCGGGCTCGTCGTAGTCGTCTCGGAGATCATGAGGAGGCGAAGATCGTCTTCTTCTGGCGCTCGATCGAGGTCAGCAGACTGTCGATCCCCTTGGGGTTCTGGAGGAACTTCTGCAGTCCGGGCTGCATCACCGTCGAGGTGAAGTCCGGCCGTGAGTCGCGGTCCATGAACTGGGTGAGGCTCTTGGCGGCGCCGATCATGTCGAACGCCTTCTTCTGCAGCGGCGAGTACGCGGAGGTGTCTGCCTTGCTGGAGGCGGCCACCACGCTCGGGTCGGTCTTGAGGTACAGCTGCTCGGCCGCCGGGGTGCCCAGGTACTCCAGGAGCTTGACGACACCGGCGTGGTTCTTCGGGGCCTTGCTGACCATGTAGCCGTCGGTGGGCGCCTCGACGGTGTCCTGGCCGTACGCGGAGTTGATCTCCGGGAAGGCGAAGAAGTCGAGGTCGTCGAGGTCGGCCTTGACGGTGAACTGCTGGGCCACGAAGGAGCCCAGCAGGTACATGCCGGACTTCTTCGACACGATGCCCTGCGCCGCGTCCTGCCAGGTGCGGCCCATGAAGCCGTCCTGGTGGTACGGGAGGAGCTCGGCCCAGTGGTCGAAGACCGCCTTGACCTTCGGGTCGGTCCACGCCTCCTTGCCCGCCATCAGGGACTTGTGGAAGTCGTAGCCGTTGAGGCGGAAGTTGATCTGGTCGAAGGTGCCCATCGCCGGCCAGGCGTCCTTGTCGCCGAAGGCGATCGGGACCAGGCCGTCGCTCTTCATCTTCTTGCAGAGGGCGACCAGCTCGTCCCACGTGGTGGGGACGGTGTAGCCCTTCGCCGTGAACACGCTCTTGCGGTAGAAGATCGCCCACGGGTACGTGGTCATCGGCACGAAGTAGTACTTGCCGTCCTCGCCCTTGCTGAGCTGCTTCATCGCGTCGGGGAAGTTGTCACCGATCTTCGCCCAGACATCGTCGATGGACGTGGCGAGCTTCTTGGCCGCGAAGAACTGCATGCGGTACCCGGCGAACCAGTTGAACACGTCGTCCGGCGTGCCCTGGAGGTAGGAGTTGATCTGCTCCTGGAAGGTGTTGTGGTCCTTCGTGTTGACCTTCACGGTGATGCCGGACGTCTTCTTGAAGTCCGCGTAGACGCTCGCGAACGCCTTCTTCGGCACCGCGTCGGACGCGTTGGAGCCGACGGTGACGGTCTTCGGGTCGGACGAGCTGCCGCTGCTGCCACACGCGCTCAGCAGGGGTATGCCGGCGCCGAGCACGGCAGCGCCGCCTATGCCGCGCAGGACGGAGCGGCGACTGGCGGCGGGGAGGGAGAAGTCGGGCATGAACGGCTCCTGACGGACGAGGTTCGGCCGGAATGCGCCACGCCCCAGGTCGTCGTAACCGACCAGAAACCAACGCGACCAAACACGGTGGCGTAATAACAGTCCTATGTCTGGTCATGCGTCAACACCCGCCGCCTTCATTTGTCGAAACGTAATCGACACTCGCCAGCAAAAGGAGCGAACGTGCAGCCGAGTGGCCACACGTCCGCTCCGGGGAGGCTGGGTCACGAGGTCCGGGAGGGGTCCTTGGGGCCCATGGGGCGCCTACTGGAAGGCCGAGAAAGCCTTGGTGAAGGCGGACGGGGCCTGGACGACCGAGCTGCAGGTCGCGTCCGCGCTGGGCTTGGCGCCGCCGGGGCACTGCTTGTCACGGGTCGCGGACCACATCGAAAGCCCGCCCAGACCCTTCGCCTTCGCGAATGCCGCCAACCCGTTCGCGTCCTCGACCGTGAAGACCTCCGATGACACGTCGTTGACACCGATCATCGGCGTCACTGCAACCGCTTTCCATGCTGCGGCATCAGAGAGCCCAATAACACTCTTGACTTGGGCTTGTGTGGCAGTAGCCGCTTGCTGTGAGTACGTTCCCATATTTCCGGAGTACGCCGGTCCGTAATCCATCGCCATGATGTTGACCGTATTGATCTTGACGCCGTTGGACTTGGCATTGGACAACAAGTTCACCCCGTCCTGGGTCAGCCCCTCCGGCATCACGGGGAGCGTGTAGGAGACGTCCAGGGTCGGGTGCTGCTGCTGGAGCTTCGCTATCGCCTGGGCGCGGATCGTGTTCGCCGCCGTGTTGGGCAGCGCACCGCCCTCGACGTCGAAGTCGACCTTGGTGAGGTTGTACGCGTCCACGACCTTCCCGTACGCCGTCGCCAGCGCGCTCGCCGAACCGCACGTCGTCGCCAGCTCGGAGCCGGACGCGCCGCCGAAGGAGACCCGCACGTCGCCGCCCTTGGCGCGCAGCGCGCCGATCTGCGAGGCCACGCCGTCGCTGCCGAGGTCCGAGACTCCGCCCCACTTCGGGGTGCAGCCGCCGCCGTCGGTGATGAAGGCGAGGTTGTAGTTCTTCACGCCGGTCGCGGTGACGTTGGCGAGCAGGTCGAAGGCGGGGTAGAGGGAGGTGTCGACGTAGGGGGCGAAGCCCGCGCCGGCCGTCGTGCCGGTGCCGGTGCTCTGGGTCGGGGAGGCGGTGGGGGTGGGAGTGGCCG
>NZ_JBXVPZ010000487.1:0-6971 GCF_057961495.1 Streptomyces sp. P5F9
GCCCCCCACCCTCATCCACGGCGAACTCGGCCCCGACCACGTCCGTGTGACCCCCGACGGAGACCTTGCCCTCATCGACATCGAGGGCCTCATGTACTTCGACGCCGAGTGGGAACACGTCTTCCTCAGCCTGCGCTTCGGCCACCATTACGACGCCCTGCGCACCGAGGGCCTGGACGAGGACCGCCTGGGCCTCTACCGCCTGGCGATGCACCTCTCCCTCGTGGCCGGCCCCCTCCGTCTCCTCGACGTCGGGGACTTCCACGACCCGGAGTTCATGCGCGGCATCGCGGAACACAACCTCGGCCAGGCCCTCAGCTTTCTGAAGAACGCCTCCTGATCTTCGACCCCAGCCACACCAGCGGATCGTACTTGCGGTCAACTGCCCGTTCCTTCAAGGGAATCAGCGCGTTGTCCGTGATGTGGATGCCCTCGGGGCAGACCTCGGTGCAGCACTTGGTGATGTTGCAGTAGCCGAGGCCGTGTTCGTCCTGGGCGGTCTTCTTGCGGTCGAGGCCGGAGTCCGCCGCCGCGTCCAGGGGGTGCATGTCCAACTCCGCGACCCGCATGAGGAATCGGGGGCCCGCGAACGCCGTCTTGTTCTCCTCGTGGTCGCGGACGACGTGGCAGGTGTCCTGGCACAGGAAGCACTCGATGCACTTGCGGAACTCCTGCGAGCGGTCGACGTCCTCCTGCATCATCCGGTACTCGCCGAGACCCACGCCCTCCGGCGGCACGAACGCCGGAACCTCCCTGGCCTTCTGGTAGTTGAAGCCGACGTCCGTGACCAGGTCGCGGATGACGGGGAAGGCGCGGAGCGGGGTGACCGTGATCGTCTCCTCGCGGGTGAACACCGACATGCGGGTCATGCACATCAGCCGGGGGCGCCCGTTGATCTCCGCCGAGCACGAACCGCACTTGCCCGCCTTGCAGTTCCAGCGCACGGCGAGGTCGGAGGCCTGGGTGGCCTGGATGCGGTGGATGATGTCGAGGATCACCTCGCCGTCGTTGACCTCGACCTTGAAGTCCTCCAGGCCGCCGCCCTCGACGTCCCCCCGCCACACCTTGAAGCGGGCCTCGTAGCTGCTCACTCGTAGAGCTCCTCTTCGGCGAGGTACTTGACCAGCTCTTCCTTCTCGAAGAGGGCGAGCAGGTCGGCGCGGATGGGGTCGGTCGTCTCGCGGGTCAGGGTGATCTGGCCGGACACCGGGTCGGTGGCCGCCAACCCGCCATTCGGGTCGGTCAGTTGGCAGATCAGGTTGATGCGGCGCCAGTCGCGGTTCATGCCGGGGTGGTCCTCGCGGGTGTGTCCGCCCCGCGACTCGGTGCGCTCCAGCGCGGCCCGGGCCACGCACTCGCTGACCAGCAGCATGTTCCGCAGGTCCAGGGCGAGATGCCAGCCGGGGTTGAACTGCCGGTGTCCCTCGACCCCGGCCCGCCGTGCCCGTACCCGAAGGTCGGCGAGTTTCTCCAGCGCCTGCTCCATCTCGCCCTCGCGGCGGATGATGCCGACGAGGTCGTTCATGGTCTGCTGGAGTTCCTGGTGGAGGGTGTACGGGTTCTCCGGTGGACGTCCGTTCTCCTTGCCGGGTTCGGGGCCCTCCGCCGAGAAGGGGCGCAGTGCCTCCGCCGCCGCGAGGTCCACCTCGGTGTCGTCGACCAGCGGGCGGCTGTCCGCCAGGTCCGCCGCGTGGTCCGCCGCGTGCCAGCCCGCCCGGCGGCCGAACACCAGCAGGTCGGAGAGGGAGTTGCCGCCCAGCCGGTTGGAGCCGTGCATGCCGCCGGCCACCTCACCGGCCGCGAACAGCCCCGGTACCCCGCGCGCCGCCGCCGTGTCCGAGTCGACGGCGATGCCGCCCATCACGTAGTGACAGGTCGGCCCGACCTCCATCGCCTCGGCCGTGATGTCGACGTCGGCCAGTTCCTTGAACTGGTGGTACATGGACGGGAGTCGGCGCCGGATCACCTCCGCGGGCATACGCGTCGACACGTCCAGGAAGACCCCGCCGTGCGGTGAGCCGCGGCCCGCCTTCACCTCGGAGTTGATGGCGCGGGCGACCTCGTCGCGGGGGAGCAGTTCGGGGGGACGGCGGTTGGTGTCGGGGTCCTCGTACCAGCGGTCGCCCTCCGCCTCCGACTCGGCGTACTTCTCCTTGAAGACGTCGGGGATGTAGTCGAACATGAAGCGTTTGCCCTCGGAGTTGCGCAGCACCCCGCCGTCGCCACGCACCGACTCCGTGACCAGGATGCCCTTCACGGACGGCGGCCAGACCATGCCCGTCGGGTGGAACTGCACGAACTCCATGTTCAGCAGGGGCGCTCCGGCGAGCAGCGCCAGCGCGTGCCCGTCGCCGGTGTACTCCCACGAATTCGACGTCACCTTGAAGGACTTGCCGATCCCGCCCGTCGCGATCACCACGGAGGGCGCCTCCAGGACCAGGAAACGGCCGGTCTCGCGCTCGTAGGCGAAGACCCCGGAGACCCGGCTCCCGTCCTTCAACACCCGTGTGACCGTGCACTCCTGATAGACCTTCAGGCGCGACTCGTAGTCGCCGGTCTCCTTGTGGTCCTCCTGCTGGAGGGACACGATCTTCTGCTGGAGCGTGCGGATCAGCTCAAGTCCCGTACGGTCACCGACGTGTGCGAGGCGCGGGTACTCGTGGCCGCCGAAGTTGCGCTGGGAGATCCTGCCGTCCTTCGTACGGTCGAAGAGGGCGCCCCAGGTCTCCAACTCCCAGACCCGGTCCGGGGCTTCCTTCGCGTGCAGCTCCGACATGCGCCACTGGTTGAGGAACTTGCCGCCGCGCAGGGTGTCGCGGAAGTGGACCTGCCAGTTGTCGTGCTCGTTGACGTTGGCCATCGCCGCCGCGATGCCGCCCTCGGCCATCACCGTATGGGCCTTGCCGAACAGCGACTTGCAGATCACCGCCGTACGGGCTCCGCGCTCGCGCGCCTCGATGGCGGCCCGCAGACCGGCGCCACCGGCACCGACCACGACGACGTCCCACTCCTGTCGCTCGACCACGGACATCAGAAGGCCCCACCCAATCTAAAAGAAGCGCGGATCATTGAAAGCACCGGACGCGACCAGATACACGTAGAAGTCGGCAGCCGCCACGCTGATCAACGACGCCCAGGCCAGCTGCATGTGACGGTTGTTCAGCTGCCCCACGAACTTCCACGCCTTGTAGCGCACGGGATGCTTGGAGAAGTGCTTGAGCTTGCCGCCGACGATGTGCCGGCAGGAGTGGCAGGACAGGGTGTACGCCCAGATCAGCACGATGTTGGCCACGAAGACGAGGGTGCCCAGGCCCATGTGGCCCCAGTGGTAGTGCTCGTCGCGGAAGGTCAGCACGGTGTCGTAGGTCAGGGTGCCCGCCACCAGGAGCGCCGCGTAGAAGAAGTACCGGTGGACGTTCTGCAGGATCAGCGGGAAGCGGGTCTCACCGCTGTACTTCTTGTGCGGCTCGGCCACCGCGCAGGCCGGGGGCGAGGCCCAGAAGCCCCGGTAGTAGGCCTTGCGGTAGTAGTAGCAGGTCAGGCGGAAGCCGAGCGGGAAGATCAGGATGATGATGGCGGGGGAGATGCCCCACCAGCTCCCGAAGAGGTCCGCGTTCGGGCCCGCGTGCATCGTCCGGCACCGGTCGGCCAGACAGGGCGAGTAGAACGGCGAGACATAGGGCGCCGAGTAGTAGTTCGAGTCCGCGAAGGCCCGCCAGGTCGAGTAGACGACGAAGGCCAGCAGTCCGGCGGCGGTGACGGCCGGGGCCAGCCACCAGCGGTCGGTCCGCAGATGCGGGGCGTCGATCGCGGCGCGCGTACCGGTGTGTACGCCGCCGCTCTTCGGTTGGGGTTCCGTACCAGTGGCCAAGTCAGGACTCCGGTCGGTTCAGGGTGCGTGGCGGTCGTGGGCGCCGAGTCCTTCGTCGTCCGAGTCCGTCCACAGGGTGTTGTCGTAGGGGGTGTCGGGGATGGAGACGAGATCGGGGCGCCGGGGGCGCTCGATCCCTGGTGCGGCGTCACGCAGCAGCGCGACGCTCTCGCGCAGCCGGTCGGCGTCGGCCTTGACCCTGCGCATTTCCAGGCCGCCGCTGCCGAATTGGTTCTCCAGCCGCCCCACCGACCTGAACAGGTCGTCGAGACAGCGCTGGACTGACGTCAGTTCGTCGTGCACGGACATGACGTGACCTCACTTCCGCGGGCGTCGGCCCTGGACGGCAACGTTCATGCGCCTGCGAGTGTTGCGCGTCACACCGGCCGGTGGGAAGCGGTGTGCACGGATTGGCCGGGGTGCGTTGGTGTGTACGGGGGCAGATTCGAACATTGCGCCGCACGGGTGGGCTTCCCGGCGCCCTCCGCCGTGTCTCCCCCCATGGCCGAACCGTTTCCTCTTCAGTGGCCGCAAAGATCTGATCAGCACCATATACGGCCAAAAGTGATCAGAAGTCCCGCGGTTTACCGGAGGTAGCAGTGATGTCCCACGACGGCGTCAGACTGCGCGCGGTCATGCGCTCGGTCGCCTTCCTCACCGCGGGCGCGCTCGCGGTGCCCACCCTCGCGGCGTGCAGCTCCGACGACGAGTCGGGCAAGCCGCTGGCCGGCCAGGACATCGCCCCCGTCGGCCGTGACCTGGTCGCCGACGGCTCCACCCTGAACTGGGCCGTCGACGACGTACCGGAGACCCTCAACACCTTCCAGTCGGACGCCGACGCCACCACGACCCGCGTCGCCCAGGCCGTCCTGCCCGCGATGTTCCGGCTCGACGCGCAGGGCCGCCCGCAGCGCGACGCCGACTACCTGGAGTCCGCGAAGGTCGTCGACACCGAGCCCAAGCAGGTCGTCCTCTACAAGCTCGACCAGCAGGCCGTGTGGAGCGATGGCCGCGAGATCGGCGCCGCCGACTTCGCCGCCCAGTGGCGCGCCCTGTCCGGCAAGGACTCCGCGTACTGGACCGCGCGCAACGCCGGCTACGACCGCATCGAGAAGATCGAGCGCGGCGCCAACAACCTTGAGGTCAAGGTCACCTTCAGCAGGCCGTACGCCGACTGGAAGGCGCTGTTCTCGCCGCTGTACCCCAAGGACGTCATGGGCACCCCGGACGCCTTCAACGACGGCGCGCGCCGCAAGCTGAAGGTCACCGCCGGCGCCTTCGGGGTGCAGAAGATCGACCGCAAGGACAAGGAGATCGTCCTCGCCCGCAACCCGCACTGGTGGGGCCGGCCCGCGAAACTCTCCCAGATCGTGCTGCACGCCGTACCGCTCGACAAGCGGGCCGCCGCGCTCGCCGACGGCACGGTCGACCTGGCCGAGATCGACCCCGCCGACGCGAGCCGTATCGCGCTCGCGGGCCGCGCCAAGGGCACCAGCACCCCGCTCCAGGGCGCGAGCCCCACCGGCAAGGACGAGAACAAGAACGAGAGCCGGCAGAAGAAGAAGCTCAGCAAGAAGGAGCGCAAGGCGCTCGCCACGTACCTGCGCCAGCAGGACGAGTTGCGCGCCTTCACCGTCCGCCGCTCCTTCGAGCCCGCCTACACCCAGCTCGCCCTCAACGGCTCCGAAGGTCCCCTCGCCGACGAGCGCGTCCGGCGTGCGGTGGCCCGCGCGCTCGACCGTACGGCGCTGGCGAAGGTCGTACTCCAGCCCCTCGGCCTGCCCGCTGTGCCGGTCGGCAGTCACCTCGCGCTCTCCGGGCAGGCCGCGTACGCCGACAACAGCGGGGCGCTCGGCGACCACGACACCGCGGAGGCGCAGGCGCTGCTCGCCGACGCCGGCTGGGTGCCCGGCGGACCGCTCAAGGACAAGGGCGAGAAGGCGGCCGGCGCCGAGAGCAAGAAGGGCAAGAAGTCCGACGACGAGGCCGAGTCCGAGGGCGGCTCCGACGGGCAGTACATCGTCGGCGAGGACAACAAGGACCCGCAGGACCACACCAAGAAGCACGGGCACGGCGACGAGAGCTCCAAGCACCTCGCCGACGGCAAGCAGTACGACGGCCGCAAGGTGAAGCAGGGCGGCGCGCCCGGCGCGTACGCCCCCAAGGGCACGGCCGCTCCGGCGGGCGCGAAGACCGGGACGCTCGCCAAGGACGGCAAGCCGCTCACCCTCCGCTTCGTGCTCCCCTCCGGGACCGGCTCGGAGTCACTGAGCACGGTCGCCGACAGCATCTCCCGGATGCTGGAGAAGGTCGGTATCCGCACGGAGATCACCAAGGTCTCCGACGACAGCTACTTCAAGGACCACATCGCGTCCGGCCAGTACGACCTCGCCCTCTACTCCTGGCCCGCGTCCGCCTTCCCCGCCACCGACGCCCGCCCGATCTTCGCCAAGCCGGTCCCGGCCGCGGACGGCTCCCTGAACGTCGAGCAGAACTACACCCGCGTCGGCACCGACCAGGTCGACCAGCTCTTCGACCAGGCCGCCTCGACCCTCGACGAGGACGAGTCCGCCGCCCTGGTCCGCAAGGCCGACGCCCGCATCTGGGCGGCGGCCGGCTCGATCCCCCTCTACCAGCGCCCCCAGCTCACGGCCGCCCGCAAGACCGTCGTCAACGCCGGCTCCTTCGGCTTCCAGACCCCGGTCTACGAGGACATGGGCTTCCTGAAGAAGGGCGCCCACCCCTCGGCCAGCCCGACCAAGGACTAGGGGATTAGCATCACCCGCACATGACGAGCACGGCCGCCGTCCCGCAGCTGCTTGCGGGGCGGCGGCCGTTGTACGGGGGTGGGTTGTGCGGGGCTGGGGAGCGGCGGTGGCCGTGGTGGTGCTGGGCGCGGGTTCGGCGGGTTGCGGAGTCACGGCGGGCAGCAGCCGGCTCTCCGCGGACGCGGCCACGATCTGCGCGCACGGGACGTACGCCTGGTCCGGCATCCGGCACGTCGAGCGGCTGACCGGGCTGCCCGACCGGATCACGTACGCCGACGGCGGGTACCAGGGTGTCATCGAACCCGTCTCCGGCACGGTCTACCGCCCCACCG
>NZ_JBXVPZ010000488.1:0-6959 GCF_057961495.1 Streptomyces sp. P5F9
CCCCCAACGGGCTGAAAGACCAGGCCCCGGGCCCCGTCCGGCAGTTGGCGACTCACACCGCGTCCGGTCCCCTTTCCCGTGTCCTGATCCGCACCACCTCCTCCACCGGAGTCACCCACACCGTGCCGCCGCCCGTGCCGCGGGCTCCCGCGGCGCGGATCACGCGGACCAGGTCGGTGGCGTCGAAGTCGAGGGTGAGGATGTCGAGCCGGAGCCGCGGGGCGAGGTTCACCCGGTATTCGCTGCCCCGGTAGACCTCCACCCGGGCCTGCCGGGGCTCATAGGCCCGCACCTCCGTCACGGTCACTCCACGTACCCCGAACGCCTGAAGGGCCTTCATGACGTCCGGGACACGGTGGGGCGGGAGGACCGCGGTGACCAACTTCACGGAAACCCCCTGGACTTGGAATGCCGATGAGGTGAAGGTCCGCTGGGGGTCCGGGGGTTATCCCCCGGATGATGCAGCACCGGTCCTCAACTCCGGCCATTTCAGGTGGAGTCCGGTTCCTTGGCTTCCTCCGCGGCCGGTGCGGGTGCGGATGCCACCGCCACCGGTTCCGGTGCCGACGTCACCGCCGACTCCGTCGGATACGCCTCCTCGTCGTGGACCGCGAGGTCGCCGCTCTCCAACACCTCGTCGGGTGCCCGCAGTTTCACGAACACGCCGATCGCCTTGAGGATGAGGAACGTCATCACGGCGTCGTAGAGGACGACCGTCCCGGCCGAGCCCGCCTGCTTCCACAGCTGGTCGACGTTGCCGTAGAGCCAGCCGCTGGTGGACCAGGCCGTGGAGCCGTCCTTGTTGAGGTACACGGCCACGGCCGGGTCGGCGAAGATGCCGACGAGCATGCCGCCCGCCAGGCCCGCGATGCCGTGGGTGTAGACGACGCCGAGCGCGTCGTCGACCTTGTTGAACGGCGGGACCTTGGAGAGGTAGTTCCAGGCCAGCCAGACGATCGACGACGCGATGACGCCGATGTAGATCGCGCCGATCCCGGTGACGAAGCCGGCCGCCGGGGTGATCGCCACCAGGCCGACGATCATGCCGTTGATGCCGCCGAGGAAGGTCGGCTTGCGCTGCGGTCCGACGAACATGTCCCAGAACACCCAGACCAGCAGGGCAACTGCCGTACAGAGATTGGTGTTGAGGACGGCGAGGGCCGCGTTGTGGCCGCCGAAGTACATGTCGCCGCCGTTGAAGCCGTTCCAGCCGAGCCAGAGGATGCCCGCGCCGACGGCGACCATGGGGAGGTTGTTGGGCACGCCGTGCGCACGGTCGCGGGCGAGGCGTGGGCCGACCACCGCCGCCGCGACGAAGCCGGACGTACCGGCGGCCAGGTGGATGACGTAGCCGCCGGAGTAGTCGAGCGCGCCCTTGGCCGCCCACCAGCCGCCGCCCCACAGCAGGAAGGCGTTGACCGTGTAGACGAGCGTCGACCACAGCGGGACGAACAGGAACCACGCGCGGATGTTCATCCGGCCGATCACACTGCCCATGAAGAGCAGGGGTGTGATCGCCGCGAACGCGAAGTGGAAGTAGGCCAGGGTGGACTGCGAGAAGTGGAAGCTCGGCATCAGGTCGTTGCCGTTGACGAGCGGTATCCACGCCTGTTGCTGTTCGCTCGCCGAACCGACGATGGTGCCGGGCCGGCCGACGAACGCGCCGAGGATGCCGGGCCAGTGGGAGTCCAGGGGTTCGCCGAACCCCATCTTGAACTCCCAGAGGACCCAGCCCACCAGTACCAGCGAGAAGCCGGTGAAGGCCATGAACATGGTGTTCACGACCCACTTGCGCTGGACCAGGCCGCCGTAGAGGATCGCGATGCCGGGGATGCTCATGAGTCCGACGAGCGTCGCCGCGACGAGCTGCCACGCGTTGTCGCCCGCGTCCAGCCAGCTGGGATAAGGAATCACTGCAACCGTCAACTCCCCTCGTGGGAGCGGCGGTCCGGCAGGACCGCCGGTTGCACGGCAGGATCTCGCCGGATCTTTTACGGGTCGGTTCCGGGGGCATGTCCGCCGAGAAAATTTCTGTTCACGGTCAAGGACTCGTCAAGTCCCGGATCGCGGCATGGTCCGCATAACGAACATGAACATCCGGACAACGAACGATTTTCGGCCAACATCTTGACGCGCTCCTGACAGAAAGCGCGGGCTGCTGCCACTCTTCCCACTGGCGCTTCACAGCAACCCCACAGTTTCACTCCTGTGATCCCTGTGATCTCCCCTGGTCGCGCGATCCGCGACCGTCCCGAAGGAGTCAGTGTTGAGAAGCAATTCCTCGCGCAGACGCACCTCCCACATAGTCGCCGCAGCCGGCGTCACCGCTCTGCTCGCCGCTGCCGTCCAGGCCGGCGCGACCTCCTCCGCCGCTCCGGCCAACCCCCTTGCCAGCAAGGGGAATCCGGCGCACATGGCCCTCTCGCTCTCCCCCTCGCAGCGCGCCGAGCTGCTCCGCGACGCCGCGTCGGCGCGGACCTCGACGGCCAAGGACATCGGCCTCGGCGCCAAGGAGGCGCTCGTCGTCCGTGACGTCGTCAAGGACGCCGACGGCACGGTGCACACCCGCTACGAGCGCACCTACGGCGGACTCCCGGTCCTGGGCGGCGACCTGGTCGTCGACACCGCCAAGTCCGGCGCCACCGAGCGCGTCATCAAGGCGACGAACGCCGCCATCGCGGTCGCCGACCTCACCCCGGACGTCACGACCGCCGCCGCCGAGAAGCAGGCGGTCTCCCGCGCCAAGGCCCTCGGCTCCACCAAGTCGGCCGCGGACTCGGCCCGCAAGGTGATCTGGGCGGCGAGCGGCAAGCCCGTCCTCGCCTACGAGACCATCGTCGGCGGCCTCCAGGACGACGGCACCCCGAACGAGCTCCACGTCATCACCGACGCGGCCACCGGCAAGAAGCTCTACGAGTACCAGGGCATCGAGAACGCCACCGGCACCGGCAACACCCAGTACAGCGGCCAGGTTTCGCTGACGACGACGCAGTCGGGCTCCAACTACACCCTGACCGACGGCGACCGCGGCGGCCACAAGACGTACAACCTGAACCACGGGACGTCCGGCACCGGCACCCTGTTCTCGCAGACCAGCAACACCTGGGGCAACAGCACCACGTCGAACGCGGCGACGGCCGGCGCCGACGCGCACTACGGCGCGGCGGAGACCTGGGACTTCTACAAGAACACGTTCGGACGCAGCGGCATCAAGAACAACGGCGTCGGCGCCTACTCCCGTGTCCACTACGGGAATTCGTACGTCAACGCGTTCTGGGACGACAGCTGCTTCTGCATGACGTACGGCGACGGTTCCGGCAACGCGGACCCGCTGACGGCACTCGACGTGGCGGGGCACGAGATGTCGCACGGCGTCACGGCGGCGACCGCGGGCCTCAACTACAGCGGTGAGTCCGGCGGTCTGAACGAGGCGACCTCCGACATCTTCGGCACCTCCGTCGAGTTCTACGCCAACAACTCGACCGACGTAGGCGATTACCTCATCGGCGAGAAGATCGACATCAACGGCGACGGCACGCCGCTGCGTTACATGGACAAGCCGAGCAAGGACGGCGGCAGCGCGGACAGTTGGTACTCGGGTGTCGGCAACCTCGACGTGCACTACTCGTCAGGTGTGGCCAACCACTTCTTCTACCTGCTGAGCGAGGGCAGCGGCGCCAAGGTCATCAACGGCGTCAGCTACAACTCGCCCACCTCGGACGGCCTTCCGGTCACCGGCATCGGCCGGGACAAGGCCGACCAGATCTGGTACCGCGCGCTCACCACGAAGTTCACGTCCACCACCAACTACGCGGCGGCCCGCACCGGGACGCTCGCGGCGGCCGGTGAGCTGTACGGCACGACGGGCGCCGAGTACAAGGCGGTGCAGGACGCGTGGGCGGCCGTCGCGGTCGGTGCGCGCTCCGGTGGGGGCGGCGGTACCGGTACGTCGTTCGAGAACACGGCCGACGTATCAATTCCGGACAACGGGGCAGCCGTTACGTCGTCGGTGACCGTGTCCGGGCGGACCGGCAACGCCCCGTCGAACCTCGCGGTCGCGGTCGACATCGTGCACACCTGGCGCGGCGACCTGGTGATCGACCTGGTCGCTCCTGACGGGTCGACGTACCGCCTGAAGAACTCCAGCTCGTCCGACTCGGCGGACAACGTGCAGGCCACCTACACGGTCGACGCGTCCTCCGAAGTCGCCAACGGCGTCTGGAAGTTGAAAGTCCAGGACGTGGCGGCACAGGACACCGGCTACATCAACAGCTGGAAGCTTACGTTCCCGTAAAACCCAGGCGTCCACTTCACGCCGCGCAAACAAGACGCCGCCCCGGGGTTTCAACTCCGGGGCGGCGCCCTGTTGTGGGCGTTTACATTGCCGCAACGTTCACCGGACAGTCGATTTTCGGCCAACATCACTTCGGGGTCCTGACATGTACGCGCCCCTGATGCCAGTCTTCCCTCACGCCGCTTCAGCACAGCCACATCACAACCAGCTCCGGTCAGTAACCCCACGCTGCCGGACTCCCCCACAGAGGAGCTTGCGTGACCCCCCTCTACGCGCGTCACAAGCGCACCACCCTGGCCATCGCCACCGCGGTCGCCGCCGGCGCCCTGCTCGCCACCGGAGTGACCACCGGTGCCTCTGCCCAGCCCGCTTCGGCCAAGCCGGCGCCCCTCGCCGCCGCCCCGCAGCTCCTCTCCAACTCCGCGCGCGTCGCGCTGGTCCAGGAGAAGCAGGCCGCCGCGCCCGAGACGGCCCAGCAGATAGGCCTCGGCACCAAGGAGAAGCTGGTCGTCAAGGACGTCGTCAAGGACGTCGACGGCACGCTCCACACCCGCTACGAGCGCACCTACGCGGGCCTCCCGGTCCTCGGCGGCGACCTGGTCGTCCACACCTCTCCGGCCGGCAAGACCGAGGGTGTCACCAAGGCGCACTCGGCGGCCATCAAGGTCGCCACCGTCACGCCGAAGATCTCCACCGCCAAGGCGGAGAAGCAGGCGCTGACCATCGCCAAGGCCGCCGGCTCCGACAAGACCGCCGCCGACGGTGCCCGCAAGGTCATCTGGGCCGGCGGCGCCACCCCCGTCCTCGCCTACGAGACCATCGTCGGCGGCTTCCAGGACGACGGCACCCCGAACCAGCTGCACGTCATCACCGACGCGGCCACCGGCAAGAAGCTCTTCGAGTACCAGGGCATCGAGAACGCCACCGGCACCGGCAAGACGCTGTACTCGGGCACCGTCAGCCTCACCACCACGCTGTCGGGCACGACGTACTCGCTGACCGACGCCTCGCGCGGCAGCCACAAGACGTACAACCTGAAGCACGGGACGTCCGGCACCGGCACCCTGTTCACCAACACCACCAACACGTGGGGCACCGGCGCCGCCTCCAGCTCCACCACCGACGTGACCGCCGCCGCGGACGCCGCCTACGGCGCCCAGGAGACGTGGGACTTCTACAAGGACACGTTCGGCCGCAGCGGCATCAAGAACAACGGTGTCGGCGCCTACTCCCGTGTCCACTACGGCAGTTCGTACGTGAACGCGTTCTGGGACGACAGCTGCTTCTGCATGACGTACGGCGACGGCTCGGGCAACACCCACCCGCTGACCTCGCTGGACGTGGCCGGCCACGAGATGAGCCACGGCGTCACCGCCAACACCGCGGGCCTGAACTACTCCGGCGAGTCCGGTGGCCTGAACGAGGCGACCTCGGACATCTTCGGCACCGGCGTCGAGTTCTACGCCAACAACTCGTCCGACGTGGGTGACTACCTCATCGGCGAGAAGATCGACATCAACGGCGACGGCTCCCCGCTGCGCTACATGGACCAGCCCAGCAAGGACGGCGGCTCCGCCAACTACTGGTCCTCCTCGGTCGGCAACCTCGACGTGCACTACTCGTCGGGCGTGGCGAACCACTTCTTCTACCTCCTCTCCGAGGGCAGCGGCGCGAAGACGATCAACGGCGTGAGCTACAACTCGCCCACGTCCAACGGCTCCACGGTCACCGGCATCGGCCGCGCCAAGGCGCTCCAGATCTGGTACAAGGCCCTGACGACGTACTTCACGTCGACCACCAAGTACGCGGGCGCCCGCACCGGCACCCTGAGCGCGGCGGCCGCCCTCTACGGCTCCGGCTCCACCGAGTACAACGCGGTGGCGGCGGCCTGGTCGGCGGTCAACGTCAGCTGACGACAGCCGAGTTGACAGCCAAGCGGTAAGGGCGGTACCCGGAGCGAAGGCATCTCCGGGTACCGCCCTACTCTTGGGTTCCATGTCCTTCACGTACGACGACGTCGGCGCGACCCGCGAACGCGGCTTCTGCCCCCCGGGATTCCACCCCCTGTATGTGCGCACGCGTATCGGCGAGGGCGAGAAGGTCTTCCGCCGGGCCTCCGAAGCGGTCCTGACCTGGGAGTTGCACCGCGAGATGGGCGTAGGCATCGAGGCGACCGCGGAAAAGGCGGCCCCCGGTGTGGACGTAACAGTCACCCTCGCCGGCCTCATCAAGGCCCCCTGCCGCATCGTCTGGACCGTGGAGGAACACCGCAGATCCGGCTGGGCCTACGGCACCCTCCCCGGCCACCCCGAATGCGGCGAGGAGTCCTTCGTGGTGGACCGCACCGGCGACGGCACAGTCTGGCTGACCGTGTCCGCCTTCAGCCGCGCCGCGAAGTGGTACGCGAGGTTGGGCGGCCCCGCGACCCGGGGCTTGCAGCACGCGTACGCACGACGGATAGGCAGCACGCTGCGGCAGATGTGCGCGCCGTATTCGGAGGTGTGAGGGGCCTAGCGCCCCTAAAGGGCCGCGAGGCCCCTTTAGGGGCGCGGGGAACTGCGCGACCAGCCACAACGGACCCCGCAGCCAAAGCACTACCGCATCAGAACCCCGGCCCCCTCCACCGCATCCTCCGAAGGCACCGCCACCAGCCCCAACTCCGCAC
>NZ_JBXVPZ010000489.1:0-6942 GCF_057961495.1 Streptomyces sp. P5F9
GGCCAGGGGGTTCGGGACCGGTCAGGGGCCCCGCGCCGAAGTCGACCAGGCGGTAAGGGAGTTGACCGACGCCCTGCCGGGAGCGGGCGACGGGGCCGAGGGCATGCGACGGGCGTTCGACGAGGGCGCGCTGGCCGAGCAGGGACGCGAGCGCCGACTCGCGCGAACGCTGGCCGAGGCCCTGTGGCCGGAGCAACTGACCGCGCAGATACGCCAGGTGGCCGATCGGGCGGGCCGTCCCCTCGTACGAATCCAGCCCTCGCCCCGGGTCGCCCAGGTCCCCTGGGAACTGCTCGCCGTCGACGACGGGACGGACGTACGGCTCATCGACCTGGCGGACGTCGTGACCACCGCACCGGCGTCGTTGCGGCCACGCAGACCAGCGCCATCAACAGCGCAGAACACTGGCACCGGCCCGGTCGTTCTCGTCCTGGACCCCCGTGTCCCCGGTTTCCGCGCCGACTCCCCGCTCGGCTCGGTCCTGGGGCCGCCCGGCTCCGACCCGGAGTTGTTGTCCCTGGTCCGGACCCGTCTCGACGCGGGCGCCGTCGTACCGTCCGTCGCGACCCCCGCGGAGGTCTTCCGCCGCACGGACCTGGACCGGGACTGGCTGAGCGGTGTGCTCCGCAAGGGCGCCCGCAGGTTGATGTACGTCGGGCATGTGAGCGGCGCGCCGGTCGAGGGCGGGCAGAGCGAGGACGGCACCCTGCACCTGTGCTGCGACGCGGGCGCCTCCGGCCTGGCCGAGCCGGTCCGCACCCACCGGCCGCTCTCCGCCAAGGACCTCCTGCTGGGCTCGCTCCCCCTGCGCGCGGACGGCGAACCGGGCGCGCGGATCTGGCCCGCGCCGCCTCGTGTCGCCCTCATCGGCTGCGAGAGCGGGGGCGATCTGCGGTTCGCCGAGTCGTTCGGCCTGGCGACGGCGATGCTGCACAACGGCGCCGAACTCGTCACCGCCACCCGCTGGGTCCTGCCGACCAGTTTCGCGTTCCACCGGCTGGCCCAACTGCCCGATTCCGTACGGCCGTTGTCGGAGGCGATCGTCGCCGTAGACACGGCTCACGAGGACGAGGACCCCGTGCGGAGCCTGGGCGGCTGGCAGCGCGAGCAGCTCGACCGCTGGCGCGCGGACGGCCGTATCGAGCACGCGCCCTTGTTGTGGGCGGCCATGACCTGCATCGTGGTGTGACGGGTCAGAGCCGCACGATGATCAGGGCCGTGTCGTCGGTGGCGCCCCCGTGCGGGAGCAGTTCGAGGAGGACGGCGTCCGCGAGGGCCTCGGGGTCGGCGTTCCGGTGGTGGACCAGGGAGTCGGCGAGGCGGGCCAGGCCCTTGTCGATGTCCTCGCGGCGGCGTTCGATCAGGCCGTCGGTGTAGAGGGCCAGGGTGGAGCCGCGGGAGAACGTGGTGCCGGCCTGCGGTCGGGGCATCGGGTCGGGACGGGCGTCAAGCGGCGGGTCGGTGGCCCGGTCCAGGAACTCGACGCGGCCGTCGGGGTGGACCAGGGCGGGTGGTGGGTGTCCGGCGCTGCTGTAGGTGATGGTGTGCCGGTCGAAGTCGACGAAGGTCGTGACCACCGTGGCGGACTCGGCGCCGTCGACCACGTTGGCGTAGCGGCCCAGGACGTCGAGGGCCTCGGCCGGACCGTCCGCGACCCGGGAGGTGGCGCTCAGGGCGCTGCGCAGCTGGCCCATGACGCCGGCGGCGGCCAGGCCGTGGCCGACGATGTCGCCGACGGAGACGCCGATACGGTTGCCGCCGACCAGGTCGACGACGTCGTACCAGTCGCCGCAGACGTTCAGGGAGCCGACGGCGGGACGGTAGCGCACGGCGATCTGGTGGCCCGCGCCCTGGCGGCGGGTGGGCAGCATCGCCTCCTGCAGGGCCAGGGCGACCTCGCGTTCGCGGGCGTGGGCGCTGCGCAGGCGTTCGTTGACCTCCTGCAGTTCGCGGGCGCGGGTGTACAGCTCGGCCTCCAGGACGCGGGGGCGGCTGCCGCCGGAGTCGCCGCGGGCCCGGATCAGTTCGGTGACCTCCTCGACCCGGTGGACGAGGAGGACGACCTTGCCGTCCGGGTCGAGCACGGGGGCGTTGACCGGGCTCCAGTAGCGTTGGTCCCACTGGCCGGGGCACTGCGCCGACTCGACGTCGTAGCGCTGGACGGCCATGGTGTCGCGTTCGCCGGTGGACAGGACGCGGCGGAGCGAGGTCTCCAGGTTGCGCCTGCCGGTGGCGGCCGGGTCGTTCGGGTTGTCGGGGAAGACGTCGAAGAGGAAACGGCCGACGACCTGTTCGCGGGTGCGGCCGGACATGCGCAGGAATTCCTCGTTGGCGTCCGCGCACACCAGGTCGGGGGTCAGCAGGGCCACCATGCCGGGCAGCCCCTGGAACACCGCCTCATAGTCGATCTTCGCGTCCGTCATGGCCCTGCCACCAATCGCCGCTATCACACCATTTTCCCACGATATGAGCAGACCGGGTGTGCCTCAGGGGCACTTTGCGTTCACCCGGTCACTCAGTGCCACACGCCGGGTAGGGTGCCCCGGTGACAACGTCCTCCTCCCCCACCCGGCTGATCGTGCTGCGCGGCAACAGCGCCTCCGGCAAGAGCTCGGTGGCCACCGGTCTGCGTGAGCGGTACGGCCGCGGTATCGCCCTGGTCCGCCAGGACGTCCTCCGGCGCGAGGTGCTGCGCGAGCGCGACATCCCCGGCGGCGCGAACATCGGCCTGATCGACCTGACCGTCCGGCACGCCCTGGCGCACGGCTTCCACACCGTGCTGGAAGGCATCCTCCACCTCGCCCACTACGGCGAGATGCTGACCGGCCTGCTCGTCGGCCACCCGGGCCGCACGCACTGCTACTACCTCGACGTGCCGTTCGAGGAGACCCTCGCCCGGCACGCCACGAAGCCCAACGCCGACGACATCACCGAGCACCAACTCCGGGAGTGGTACCGGCCGTTGGACCTGCTGCCCGGTGGCGTCGAGACGGTGATCCCGGCGGCGAGCCCGCTGGACGCGACGGTCGACAGGGTGCTGCGCGAGTCCGGCCTGTCGGTCGGGGACCCGTTGACCGGTCGTACGCCGGCCCCGTGACCGAGAGCGAGAATCCGGGTACGGCTGCGGCCCGGCTCACCGGGTGCGCGGTGAGCGGTGCGCGTCCACTGTCCGGGGCCGTCACCGAAGTCGCTCTCGACGGTGGGCAGTTGGTGATCGTCAAGGGCGATGCGGCGCCCGGCGCGGTACGGGCCGAGGCGGCGGGGTTGCGCTGGCTGGCGGAGGCCAGGGCGGTCCGTGTCCCGGCGGTGCGTGCGTCGGACGAGCGCTGGCTGGTCACCGATCTCGTCCGCACCGGCCCGCCGAGTGCGCGAGCCGCCGTCCGGTTCGGCCGTGACCTGGCCGCTCTGCACGCCTCCGGCGCACCCGCGTTCGGCGCGCCACCGCCCGGCGGTCTCACCGACGCGTACATCGGGCTCGCCCCGATGCGCAACGCACCCGCCGCCGACTGGCCCAACTGGTATGCCGAGCAACGGGTGTTGCCCTACGTGCGGCGCGCGGTCGACGCGGGTTCCCTGCGGCCCGCCGAGGCGTCGGTGGTCGAGCGCGTCTGCGAGCGGTTGCCCCAGCTCGCCGGTCCCGCCGAGCCGCCCGCACGCCTCCACGGCGACCTGTGGAACGGGAACGTGCTCTGGGGCGCCGACGGACACGTCTGGCTGATCGATCCGGCCGCGCACGGCGGACACCGGGAGACCGACCTGGCGATGCTGCACCTCTTCGGCTGCCCGTATCTGTCCGAAGTGCTCGACGGCTACGGGGAGTTGACGCCGCTCGCCCCCGACTGGGCCGACCGCATCGGGCTGCATCAGCTGTTTCCGCTGCTGGTGCATGTGGTGCTGTTCGGCCGCGGCTACGCCGAGCAGGCGCTGTCGGTGGCGCGGGCGGCCCTGGCCCGATGACACCGGCCGGGGTGGATGACACGGGCCGGGGCGGATGACACCGGTCAGGGCCGCTCGCCGTGGGAGGCTGGTCAGACGTGCGGGCGGCGGCCCCGCTCCTGGTGCGGGAACTTCTGGTCCGCGCCCGGCAGCGTGGGCTTCGGCAGTGTCGCCACTTCCTCCTTCGCCTTCTCCAGCTGCTCCGCCGTGTCGTCGGGCAGCCGGGGCGAGCGCGGACGGGCGTCGCGGAAGCGGAACGCGGAGGTGAAGTCGCCGAAGGTGGCACGCCGCCAGTCGGTGACGTTCGGCTCCTCGACGCCGGTGAACCGCTCCAGGAACTGCAGCGCCGAGGTGTGGTCGAAGGCCTCCGAGGCGACCCAACCACCCACGGTCCAGGGCGAGATGATGATGGCGGGCACCCGGAAACCGCCACCGATCGGCAGGCCCTGGACGAACTCGTCCTTCGTGCCCGCGGGCGGTGTCGGCGGGACGACGTGGTCGAACAGGCCGTCGTTCTCGTCGTAGTTGAGGATGAACGCGGTCTTGCGCCACACCTTCGGGTTCGACGCGATCGCCTCGATCTTCGACGCGACGTAGTCGGCGCCGGCGGCCGGGAGGTAGTCCGGGTGCTCGGACTGGTAGCTCGTGGGGCAGATCCACGACACCGTCGGCAGCCGGTCGTTGCGCGCGTCGTCCTCGAACGTGCCGTGCGGCTGCGGGCGTACGCCCCGCTCGTACAGGTCGGAGCCGGGCTGGGCGTTCTTGAAGGACGCGAACTGCTCCAGCATGTTGGTGCCGTAGTCGTCTTCCTCCTGGTACACCTTCCAGCTGACGCCGGCGTTCTGGAGGCGCTCGGCGTACGTCGTCCAACGGTAGGGCGTCGGCGCGACGTTGCTGGTGATCGGGCCGCCCTGGGCGCCACCGGGGTCGATCGAACCGGTCATCCACATCAGCCGGTTGGGCCAGGTGGGCCCGAACACCGAGCAGAAGTAGTTGTCGCAGATGGTGAAGGTCTCGGCGAGCGCGAACTGGAACGGGATGTCCTCGCGCGTGTAATAGCCCATCACATAGGGGCCGTTGACGCCGTCGGCGGCGCGGTGGGCCGGCAGCCACTGGTCCATCTTGCCGTTGTTCCAGGCCTGGTGCTGGACCGACCAGGCGTGACTGGTGGACGGAATGGCCTGCGCGCTGGAGGTGTGGGTGTCGAGGTGGAACGGGAGGAGGTAGCCCTTCGGGTTCACCGCGTCCGGCTGGTAGAAGACGCTGCGCCCGGTGTCGAGTTTGCGTGCGTGCGGATCGGCGAATCCGCGAACGCCGGACAGGGTGCCGAAGTAGTGGTCGAACGACCGGTTCTCCTGCATCAGCAAGACGACGTGTTCGATGTCGCGCAGCGAGCCGTTCTTCGGCGGTTCGGCGGCGACGGCTTTCTGGACGCTCGGCGGGAGGAGGGAGAGTGCCGCGGCGCCGCCCACCGCGCCCGCGGCGGAACCCAGGAGTCTGCGACGTGTCAACTCGGCCATGATTGCCCCTTCTTGAAGAGCTTCGAGGGATCTCGTGGACCAGACCTCGGATCACTCTCCGCCCCATTCGGTATGGGGTGTCAGGGGCGTGCGATGAATTTGCGGCCAACGTGCGGAAAGGGGTTGGCCAAGCCGTGACCGGCAACATCGGGGCGTTGCTTGGGTGTTGCCAAACCTTGGGGGACGACTGGCCGGGGCATGATCCGGCCCGGCCGGGGGCATCAACTGCCGTACTTGTTTCCCGTTTGCGAAGCTATCCGGGAACCGAGCCTCTGGGGCGCAGCCGGGCGGCGATCGCGGCCACATCGTCCTCCGCCTCCTGGACGTGGAGGCGCAGCACGATGTCGTCGAGAAGGCGGGAGACGCCCTGGCCGGGGTGGAGCCGGAGGCGGGCCAGGCGGGCCAGGGAGACGTCGATGTCCTCGCCCCGGCGCTCGACCAACCCGTCGGTGAACATGACGAGGGTGTCCTCGGGGGTGACGGTGAGCGTGGACATCTCGTAGTCGGCGAGGCCCGTGCCGAGGGGTGGGCCGACGGGGACGGGGATCAGTTCGCCGGCGCCGTCGCGGTGGAAGACGGCGGGCGGGAGATGGCCCGCGCTGGAGAAGGCGGCCGTGCCCCGGTCCGGGTCGAGGAGGGCGAGCAGGCAGGTCGCGGGGCGGCGGTTGTGCTCCTCGGACATGGCGGTGTCCATCTGGCGCAGGATGCGGTGGGGCGGCAGGTCGGTGGAGGCGACGTAGCGGAGCATCGAGCGGTACGCGTTCATGTCGACCGCCGCGTCCAGGCCGTGGCCCATCACGTCGCCGATGACGAGGAGGGTGCGGCCGTAGTGCAGCCGTACGGCCTCGAACCAGTCGCCGCCGACGAGGGTGCCGCTGCCGGCGGGCAGGTAGCGGGTGGCCATCTCGACGTTGGGGTGGGGGCGGCTCGGCTCGGTGAGAAGGACCTGTTGCAGGTTCAGGGCGGTGGTGCGCAGGCGGTGGTGTTCGACGGCGTGGTGCAGATGGGCCGCGGTGAGCCGGGCCGCGTAGTGCACGGCGGCGGCCTCGTCGTCGCCGAAGGTCCGGTCGGCGCGGATCGCGAGGAGGGCGCCGTAGGCCTTGCCCCAGGCGGTCAACGGCACGGAGAGAGCCGCGAGTACACCGTGGTCGTTCGTGGTGAAGGACGTGGTGATCGGGTGGCCGGCGTCCAGGGCGCGGACCATGACGTCCTCGCGCGGCGCGGTCCGCAGGCTGTCCAGCAGTTCCTTGCGACCCTCGGCCGCCATCGGGTGCAGCATGGCGTGCGGTGCCGGGCGCGCCTCGTCCTGCGCGAACAGGTCCACGGCGGCGGCGTCGCAGAGCCCGTCGACGAGGAACCTCGCGCACTCCGCGGCCGTCCTCCGCTCGTCGAGCGTCGACCCGATCGCGGACACGGCCCGCTCCGCGAGCGCGAACCGATCCGTCGCCCCCGCCTCTGCCCCGCCAACCCCGTCGCCGTCCAAGAC
>NZ_JBXVPZ010000490.1:0-6914 GCF_057961495.1 Streptomyces sp. P5F9
CAGTTGCCTCAGCTTCGGCGCCGGCGCGTCATCAGCACCGCTCCTCCACCCGTCGCCAGCAACAACACCGCCCCGCCCGCGATGTACGGCGTCATAGAACCACCCCCCGTCTCGGCCAACCCCGCCTCCGCCGGAGCACCCTGCGGCTTCACATCGGGGGCGGGGTCAGCGGACGGCGTCGAGGCGACCTCGGGTGCCTCACAAGTCGCCCGCGCCAACGTCAACGTCCCCTCCACGTCGGCAACGTTCAGCTTCAACGGGTTGACGGAGACCTTGAGTTCAAGGGCGGTCGCAGCGGCCGTACGGGATGTGGTCGACGTCTTGGACAGATCGAGGCGGACCGAACCGACCCCCGGCACCTGAACCTCCGTAGGACCACTGGCGGTCACCGTGATCCGCTTGCCGAGCACCGTCACCGCCCCCGGCAGATGCGACGTCGCGACGGGCGCCTTCCCCGCCTCGCACGTCGCCTTCGACGTGACCGCGTCGATCTCGATGAGCGAGAGCAGCGGCAGCCCGGGAACATGGAGCCGCGCGTGGGCGAGGTTCGTATAGCCCTCGGCCTTCGTCGCGGACACCGTCGCCTTCGCCGTGGCGACATCCGCACTGAGCACACTGAAGGGCTGCCCACCGTTCACCCCGTCCAACTGGGCGGTGAGCGCGGTCTTTTCGGCGCTCTGGGGCGCCTGGACCTCGTTGAGGGAGACCGCGAGCGGGAGGTCCACGGTCTTGTTGAGGAGGGACACGTCGAGCCCGGTGCGGAGCACGACGGCGCTCGCGCGACCCTGGTCGGTGGTCGCGTGGGCGGATCCCGCGCCGGCCAGCGCCACGGGACCGGCGGCGAGGGCGGTGGCCGTGGCCACGGTGGCCCAACGGCGTGCGGGCATGCGGAAGTTGGTGCCGTTCAAGGTGTGGGACCCCCAGAAGAGACATGCTTGGGACCCGGTAAGAATTACCCACGACGAGTGAATCGTCAGCGATCCCGCGTCACTTCACCCCATCGTGGGTTTTCCGTGAACGTATTCGAATCAACTGGCGACTATTCGATCACCAGCCCGTTCAGCACCACCCGTCGCGGCGACGCCAGCACGCGCACATCGGCGCGCGGGTCCGCCTCGTAGACGACGAAGTCCGCCGGCGCACCCTCATCGAGCCCGGGCCGCCCGAGCCACCGCCGCGCCCCCCACGCGGTGGCCGACAGCGCCTCCACGGCGGGGATGCCGGCGGTGACGAGTTCGGCGACCTCGGCGGCCACCAGGCCGTGGGCGAGGGAACCCCCGGCGTCCGTGCCGACGTAGACCGGGACGCCGGCGTCGTAGGCGGCGCGGACGGTGTCGTAGCGCCGCTCGTACAGTCGCCGCATGTGGGCCGACCAGCGGGGGAACCTGGCATCGCCGCCCTCCGCGAGCTTCGGGAAGGTCGCGATGTTCACGAGGGTCGGGACGATCGCGACGCCCTGTGAGGCGAACAGCGGGACGAGGTCCTCGGTGAGGCCGGTCGCGTGCTCGATGCAGTCGATGCCCGCCTCGACCAGGTCGCGCAACGCGTCCTCCGCGAAGCAGTGCGCGGTGACGCGCGCGCCGAGCCGGTGGGCCTCGGCGATGGCCGCGTCCACCGCTTCGCGCGGCCAGCAGGCGGAGAGGTCGCCGAGGTCGCGGTCGATCCAGTCGCCGACCAACTTGACCCAGCCGTCGCCGCGTTGGGCCTCCTGGGCGACGTAGGCGACGAGTTCGTCGGGTTCGATCTCGTGGGCGAAGTTGCGGATGTAGCGGCGGGTGCGGGCGATGTGTCTGCCGGCGCGGATGATCTTCGGGAGGTCTTCACGGTCGTCGATCCAGCGGGTGTCCGAGGGCGAGCCGGCGTCGCGGAGCAGGAGGGTGCCGGCCTCGCGGTCGGTGAGGGCCTGTGTCTCGGCGGTGGGCGCGTCTACGGGGCCGTGTGTACCGAGGCCTACGTGGCAGTGGGCGTCGACCAGGCCGGGGAGGGCCCAGCCGTCGACCGTGCGGATGTCGTCGGCATCGAGGGGGCGGTCGTAGGAGATGCGGCCGTCGATGACCCAGAGTTCGTCGCGGATGTCCTCGGGGCCCACCAGGACTCGGCCCTTCATGTGCAGCACCGGTTGATCGCTCATGGGACGCACGATAGTTCGTCGAGTGCGGGCTCGTCGTGGCTGGTCGCGACCACGCGGCGGAGCCGCATATCGACACAGCCCCGCGCCCTTTACGGGGCGCCTTCCTCGTCCTGTACCTCAGCCATCGCGGGGTCCAGTAGGCGGGACAAGAAGTGGCGGGTGCGGTCGTGCGTGGGGTTGGTGATGACCTGGGTCGGAGTGCCGTCCTCGATGATCACGCCGCCGTCCATGAAGACAACCCGGTCGGCCACCTCGCGCGCGAACGTCATCTCGTGGGTGACGACCATCATCGTCATGCCCTCGTTCGCCAGCATCCGCATGACCGCCAGTACGTCGCCCACCAGCTCGGGGTCGAGTGCCGACGTCGGTTCGTCGAACAACATCACCTCGGGGCCCATTGCCAACGCCCTTGCGATCGCTACGCGTTGCTGCTGGCCGCCGGAGAGGGAGGCAGGGTAGGCGGCGGCCTTCTCCGAGAGGCCTACGCGGCGCAGGTTCTCCGCGGCGACCTCGGCCGCCTCCGTCTTGTCACGGCGCAGGACCCGGCGTTGCGGGAGGGTGAGGTTCTCGGTGACGGTCAGGTGGGGGAAAAGGTTGAACTGCTGGAAGACCATGCCGATACGACGGCGTACGGCGTCGATGTCGACATCGGGGTCGGTGATCTCGGTGCCGCCGACGAACACCCGTCCCCGGGTGGGCTCTTCGAGCAGGTTCACGCAGCGCAGGAGGGTCGACTTGCCGGAGCCGGAGGGGCCGATGACGCAGACGACCTCGCCCTGGCCGATCTCCAGGTCGATGCCGCGCAGTACCTCGTTGGTGCCGAACGACTTGTGCAGGCCGCGTACTCGGATCTCCGGGGTGCCGGTGCCGGTCACCGGATCGCCTCCCCCGTCTTCGTCTCCATCCGGCGGACCACGAAGCTCAGCGGGATCGTGACCAGCAGGTAGCACAGGCCCGCCACCAGGATCGGGGTGGAGTTGGCGGTCGTACTGGCCAAGTCCCGTCCGTATTTGGAGAGTTCGCGTTCCTCCAGGGTGACGCCGAGGAACAGGACCAGCGAGGAGTCCTTGAAGAGGAGGACGAGTTCGTTGGTCAGCGGCGGGAGGATGATCCGGAACGCCTGCGGGACGATGATCGACACCATGGCCCGCGCCTGCGAGAAGCCGAGCGAACGGGCCGCCTCCAACTGCCCCTTGGGCACCGCCTGGATGCCCGCGCGGATCGTCTCCGCCATGTACGCGGCCGACACCAGGCCCAGCGCGAGGGCTACCTTGCCGTACGTACCGCCGACGATCTCCGTGCCCGGGAAGGCGAGGGGCACGGCGACGCCGACGAAGATGAAGATCAGCAGGGCGGGCAGGCCGCGGAAGATCTCGATGTAGATCCCGGCGAGCCAGCGGTACGGGCCGACCGACGACAGCCGCATCAGCGCGACGACCATGCCGAGGACCAGCCCGAAGACGAAGCCGGAGAGCGTGTAGAGCACGGTGTTCTTCAACGCCAGCGTGATGACGTCCGGGAACATCTGCCTGGCGATGCTCCACTGCGCGAACTGGTTCTTCAGGCGGTCCCAGTCGGCGGTGACCGCGAAGACGGTCACGGCGGCGGCGAAGACGGCGTACTGCACGCCTTGGGACAGCCTGCGCCGCTGACGTCTGCTCAACCCCTGCCTCTTGGGCTGGAGTTGGGGGTCCGCGGTGCCGCTGCTCATGAGGCCGACGGGGAGGCGGCCGAGGCGTCGTAGGGGCCGATCCACTTCTCGTAGAGCTTCTTGTACGTGCCGTCGGCCTTCGCGTCCTTGATGGCCTTGTTGATGGCGGCGAGGAGTTTCGTGTTGCCCTTCTTGACCGTGAAGCCGTACTGCTCACCGGTGTTGAGGTTGTCGACGACCTTGAAGGCGTCGGCGTTGGCCTTGGTCTTGAGCCAGCCCTGGACGACCGGGTAGTCGATGATGACGGCCTGGACCTGGCCGGTGCGCAGGCCGTTGAGGACGGCGTCGGAGGACTCGAAGGAGACGGGGTCGAAGCCCTTGCTCTTCGCGTAGTCCTCGCCGGTGGTCTGCGCCTGCGCGCCGAGCTTCTTGCCCTTGGTCTTCACGTCGGCGAGGGAAGTGATCCCGCTCTTCTTGTCGACGAGGACGGCCTGGGTGGCGTCGAAGTACGGGTCGGAGAAGTCGACGTTCTTCTTGCGCTCGGCGGTGATGGTCATGCCGGCGGCGGCCAGGTCGCACTCGCCGGCGTTGAGGAAGGCGCCGGTCTTGAAGTTCTCGAAGGGGGTGTCGAGGATCGTCTGCTTCACGCCGAGGTCCTTGGCGACCAGGTCGATGAGGGAGACGTCGAAGCCCTGCACCCTGCCGTCGATCTCGGACTGGAAGGGCGGGTAGGGCAGGTGCGTGCAGGTGGTGAGCCGGCCGGCCTTGACGAGTTCGACGCCACCGGCGGCGGTCTTCGAACCGCTGCCGCCGCTGTCGCTCGACGTGCAGCCGGCCACGAGGACGAGTGCGGCGCTCGCGGTGGTGACGGCCAGGTTGCGGGCCCGGCGGCCGAGGAGCGTGTTCACGGGGGCCTCCTGTGACGGAACTATGGGTTCCGATTATTCGGAGGGGTTCGGTGGGCCGCTCACCCGGACCGGTGGCCAGGGGGCCGTCCGGGCTAAGAAGTCGCCGGTCGGAGGGGTGCGGAGGGCGCTGAGGAGTGCCGGTTACCCTCGTTCCCATCGACTCCCGCGAGTGAAAGAGCACCGCCGTGACGCACCCCTTCCTCGACCTGGCCCCGCTGAGCGCCGCGCACTTCGCCTCGATCGAGGACCGGGTGGCTCGACTGCTAGGCACCGAGCAGGATGTCGTGATCATGCAGGGCGAGGCGTTGCTGCCGCTGGAGGGCGCGATCCGTTCCGCGGCGGGGCCGGGCACGCTCGCGCTGAACGTCATCACCGGCCCCTACGGGCAGACCTTCGGGAACTGGCTGCGGGACTGCGGCGCCGAGGTGATCGACCTCGCCGTCCCGTTCCACACGGCGGTGACCGCCGACCAGATCCGAGAGGCCTTCGCCGAGCACCCCGAGATCGACTTCGTGTCCCTCGTCCACGCGGAGGCCGCGACCGGCAACACCAACCCGGTCGCGGAGATCGGCGAGATCGTGCGCGCGCACGGTGCGATCTTCTACCTCGACGCGGTGGCCTCCATCGGCGCGGAGCCGGTGCTGCCGCAGGCGTGGGGTGTCGACCTGTGCGTGATCGGCGCGCAGAAGGCGATGGGCGGCCCGGCGGGGGTCTCGGCGGTGTCGGTGAGCGCACGGGCATGGGCCCGTATGACGGCCAACCCCGCAGCACCGCGCCGCTCGTACCTCTCCCTCCTCGACTGGAAGGACCGCTGGACCGACGCCGGCCGCAAGGCGCTGCCGCACGCACCGGCCCAGTTGGAGATGCTCGCGCTGGAGGCGTGCGTGGAGCGCATCGAGGCGGAGGGCCTGACCACGCTGACGCACCGCCACGCGACCGCCGCGACGGCGACACGGGCGGGCGCGCTCGCCCTGGGCGGCGGCCTCGAACCGTACGTCCACGATGCCGCCGAGGCCGCCCCGGTCGCTACGACGCTGAGGACGCCGTCGGGTGTCGTGGCCTCGGAGCTGGTGTCAAGGGCCCTGTCCTCGGACCCGACCCTGCCGCTGGCCGCCGGCGGGGGCACCCTGGCGAAGGAGATGATCCGGGTCAACCACTACGGGGTGGACGCGACGATGGGCGCGGTACAGGGTTCCTTGGCAGCACTGGGCGCGGCGCTGGCCGAGTCGGGGGTACCGGTGGACCTGGAGGGGGCCCGGTCCGCCGTAGAGAACGCGTGGCGGTAGTCGTGGGCTGAGGTCCTTCCGGGGGCACCGCCGACATGCTGCGAGAAAGCATCGACGGCGTCACCGGCGCCTAATTCTGATGTAATTCCCGGGAATTTTATCGCCTTCTTTATGGGCAGCTTCCCATATTCTTCTGCCCGATTTCCGAGCACTCAAACGCAAATAATTCGCGCAGATCTCGTGAGGGTTACACCCTTGTGACCCGTCACACAGGGCGTCCATATTGCCCTTTATCTTCGGGTCAAATCGGTACATAGACTGCGCCTTCGCGCGCGTGGTAACACAGCATCGCTCCAGACGTAACCCCATCCCTCCATGCAATTTTGAATTTCCCTCGGTAAATTCAATTCGCATGACTGCCACCCAAGCAGACCTGCACATCGACCGCCCCACGGTGGCCGACGGCGCCGCGTTGTGGCGTATTGCCAAGGACTCGAACGCCCTCGACCTGAACTCGTCGTACAGCTATCTGCTGTGGTGCCGGGACTTCGCCGGTACCTCCGCCGTCGTGCGGGACGAGCGCGGGGAGCCGGTCGGCTTCGTCACTGGGTACGTGCCGCCGGACCGGCCGGGCACCCTGCTCGTGTGGCAGGTGGCCGTCGACGCCGCGCAGCGCGGTCGCGGGCTGGCCGCACGGCTGCTCGACGGACTCACCGAGCGGGTCTCCGGCGACTACGGGGTGACCGCGATCGAGACCACGATCACGCCCGGCAACACCGCGTCCGAGCGCCTCTTCACGTCGTACGCCGAACGCCACGGCGCCGCCGTCGAGCGCACGGTCCTGTTCGAGGCCGGTGACTTCCCGGACGGCCCGCACGACCCCGAAGTGCTGTACCGCATCGGCCCGTTGAGTCTCTGACGACCACCGGCCGGTGGAGTCTCCGGCGGCTCCCGGCCGGTGGTCGTCAGAGACTCAACGGGCCGATGCGGTACAGCAC
>NZ_JBXVPZ010000491.1:0-6911 GCF_057961495.1 Streptomyces sp. P5F9
GGCCCCCACCGCGCTGTTCCCCCTCAGAAGGCCACCGCCCCCGGCGTATGGCGTCCCGGTTGTCCCAGAGCTATGTGAACAACCCTGGCAGCAGCGAACTCTCAGGCCCTGCCAGGCTCTCGACGTATGCGGAAACCTGTCGGGACTTCGGATGCTCCCCGCGCACCAAGTCCCTCTTGAGCTCCAAGAATTGATCACCCCCACGTCCGGAGCGAGAGACGCGGCCACTGGCCGTCCACAACGCCGGAACCATAGATCATCTTTTGTCGCCTGGTGTCCCACCATGCGAAAGCACGGTCAATCTAGACCATCTGGGGCCGCCTGGAGATAGGTCTGTGTGGACTTTGTGCTGAACATTTGCAGGCGGGTCCACAGATCGGCAACCGCCTGCGGGTGCCTTGGTGACGGAAAACGTGCGGTGCGCCCGGTGACGGCGGGGAGTTCTCCGAGCCGACGGCACCGGCGACCCGAGGCATCCCGGCACTGATCGACGACACCCGGGAACAGGTCTTCACAGCTCTGTTCGCGCAGGCAGACGCCGAGGACGACCTCGGATCGGGTCGTCGACGTCGACTCCGAGATCGTGCGCGCCGACCAGCACGCCTGCGAACCCCAGAGCAAACCGGCCCCGGCCGTGTCGGGTGCCCAATCGGCCAACCCGCATGCCTGTGTGACGTGCTCCTTGCGAGCCGTCCGACCTCACCGCGCCACAAGATCACGTCGAAGACCGCGCAGCGAACCGTCCCCGAAGCCGTCGACACCGTCCAGCAGACCCTCACCCGGATCGAGCGAAGCCGACCGACAGGACCTCGCGGTGCTACGTGTCGAAGGTGCCGTACTCCTTGGTGTTCGGCCGGGTGTTGGTCGCTTCGTCGCGGCGGTGGAACGTGCCGTGCTCCACGAAGCCGAGGGCCACCGCGTCGATCTCGCCGCGGTCCGGGCGGACGACCGCCGCACACAGCCCGCTGCGGTCACTCGGCTGACGACTCAGTGGCAGGTCGACCACGCCGCCTTCGGGAACCGAAACCTGACGGAGGTCGACTTCGTGTACGTGTGGGCCGACGGCATGCACCTCAACGTCCGCTTGGGAGGAGGCCAGAGCCTGCGTTCTGACGCTCATCGGGGTCCGCGCGAGCGACTCCAAGGAACTCGTCGCTCTGAAGGACGGTTATCGCGAGTCGGGCGAGTCTTGGGCTGACCTGCTGCGGGACTGCGTCCGCCGGGGCATGCGCGCTCCCGTCCTACCGGTCGGGGACGGCGCCCTGGGCTTCTGGAAGGCCCTGGGTTTCTGGAAGGCCCTGGCCGAGGTGTTCCCCCAAACCCGCGAGCAGGGGTGCCGGGCTCACAAAACAGCCAATGCGCTCGACTCTCCGCCGAAGTCGCGCAGCCCGGCGCGAAGGCAATCCAGGACATCTACAACGCCGAGCACGGCGACCACGCCAAGGCGGCGGTCAAGGCGTTCGCCCAGCCCTACGGGGCGAAGTTCCCCAAGGCCGTCAAGAAGATCACCGCCGACCAGGAGCACCTGCTGGCGTTCTTCGACTTTCCCCCGAGCCCTGGATCCGTCTGCGGACCACGAATCCGATCGAGTTCACGTTCTCCACCGTCCGGTTGCGGACCAAGACCACCCGAGGCGCCGGCTTCGAGCGCGGCCAGCTCGTTGAGCGTCCCGACGACGCGGCAGGAGGTGACCCTCAAGCCGCGTAGTTCGCTGTCATTACTCGATCCAACGGGCAGCGGCCTCGTAGGTGGTGGCTGGGGTGCTGTTGAACGCGATGGCCGCATGTGGTGCGTGCCGCCGAACCAGGTTGATCACCTGCTCAAGGAGTTCAACTTGATCGTCTGAGTGCCGCAGGCCACCGCCGATGGTGACGCACTCCCACGGATGCGCTCGCAGCGCATTGCCGACGACCGCCTCCACATCGTCACTTCCGTCGAGGCCGATGAGGCAGGTCTCCACGCCCACGCCATGTTCGGCGAACGTGTTCAGTCCCGCCTCGATCGCCTTGGCTACCGGCTCGGGATCCCACGGTCCAGGCACCCGGTACGGATCAAGCCCGATGACAAGGACTCGGGGTGAAGCAGTGCTGTCCATGTCTGGACGATACGCACCGAACGACCCACGAATCAGGCGATGATGCTCAAGCCGCGGACACACTGATCCACAGGTCTTGACTATTCCTCGACGTCGCGTACTGGCGGAGTGACGTCACCCGCCCCTCGTACGCCGTGATCCGCCAGCCAATGCGTTGCTGGATGCCGCCGTCACTGTGGGGCCGACGCACTCCCCCACCGGAGGTGAGCATGGCTCCTCGCACTCCCGAGCGCGGTCGTCTCTACCGACGCTGCGGCGCCCGCCGGCCCGACGGTCGGCAGTTCGGCACGGCCTGCCTGAAACTCAAGGACCGATCCCGGCACGGCTCGGGGGCTTTCGCCGTCGACCTGCCGTCCGCTGACGGCAGACCCAGGCCCCACTGACACAGCGGCTTCCCCGCCCGCATGGCCGCCCACGCCGCCAGGAGCGCGTCCTGGGATGCGAGGGCACCGGCCTGTACGGCGACGAGGATCTCACTCTTGCCGACCGCAAGCACCGCCACCAGACCGACCCGGCATCCGCAGACCGGGCGACCTGAGACCGGCTGCCGCGCGCTCAAGGCTTGCATCACGCCGCCAGCACGTGTCACACGAACGTATCCAGCGGGCCTGCTGTTTCCGGCAGACCCGCTGGTGAACACCATCGGGACGACAGGATTTGAACCTGCGCGCCCTGGCTTCCGCCAGCCTCGTCGCCTCGCACACCACCTTTCGGTGATCCCCGGTTCAGGTCTTCATTCTGCGAGGTCAGGCGACCCCTGCCACCGACTCGATGGCCACGCGATGACTTCGACCACAGGTCCCGTACAAGTGGTTGATCCTGAGTGCAGTCGACGGGGCCCGGGGCAAACAGCCCATAAGGTCAGCCGGTGGCCGTTCATCCATACAGGCTCCGCCCCGACGCCGGAGCAAACCCCCGGATCACATCGAACCCGTACACCACTTCTCTGGACGCAACCGGCCATGTCGTCAACTCGCGCACGATGACCACCCTCCCTCGCCGTCGGCAGACATCCAGGCAGAACAGCCCCTGCAAGGTTTCCGCAAGGGGCGGGCAAGTCTTCCGTCCATCCGACAGGGCAGGCCCACTACACGACGGGCCGAAGGGAGCCCGCAGAGGCAACGGGGGACACATCATGTCGGCATTGCGGAAGAGTACGGAACTGTCCGTCGCGGGGCGCGAGTGGCTCACGCTGGTCGAGCTCAAGACGGTACTGATCGTGGTGCACACCCTCACATACGGGAAGCGACTGGTCGACGTCCTGTCGCTGTTGGAGGCTGACTTCAGGCTCCAGGTGGTGTTCACGGCACCACCGCACGCCTTTGGTGACGACGTCCCGCGCTACCTCCAGGGACTGGGCGCCGCGGTGCTGCCCTGGGAGGAGGCGGTGGGGATGTCGTTCGACCTGGCCCTGGCGGCAGGGCCGCGAGGGGTGGAGAAGATCTCCGCTCCCTTGATCACGCTGCCGCACGGAGCCGGATATCTGAAGCGCTTGGTCACGGGCGCACACACAGGGGTGGCGGGTATGCGCAGGCAGGACCTCGTCCCTGGCGGCCGGCTACCCGCTGCGGTGGCTGTCCCGCACCACGCCGAGCTAGCCGCCCTGGGGCACCATTGCCCGGAGGTGCTGCCGCTCACCCATGTGGTCGGCGATCCGGTGCACGACCGGATCGCGGCGAGTCTGCCGTTACGCGCCGAGTACCGCCGGGCGCTCGGGCTCTCGGACGGGGAGAAGCTCGTGGTGGTCGTCTCGACGTGGGGTGCGCGTTCGTCCTTCGGCCGGTTCGACGCGCTGCTGCCCAGGCTCATCACCGAATTGCCCGCCGATCGGTTCCGATCGGTCCTCCTCATCCACCCGAACGTCTGGTCGGGGCATGGGTCTTGGCAGGTCAAGGCCTGGCTGGCCCGCTGTGTCCAGCGGGGCATCGCGCTCGTACCGCCGACGGCGGACTGGCGCAGCGTACTGATCGCCGCGGACTGGATAATCGGCGACCACGGCTCGGTGACGCTATACGGCACCCTCACCGGGGCGCCGATCCTGCTGGCCAGTTCGCCGGAGCAGGAGATCAACCCGGCCTCGCCGGCCGCAGCGCTCGCCGTGACCGCGCCTGCACTGTCGCCCACCCACTCGCTCGTCGGCCAACTCCGTTACGCCGCCGCCGAATACCGTCCGAAGGAGTACGCGGCGATCGCCTCCCGTATCACCTCGGAACCCGGTCGATTCAACCGCAATATGCGTAGCCTCATGTACCGCCTGCTGCGTCTGGGCCAGCCCGCTCACGAGCCGGAAACGGTCCCTCTGCCGGAGCCGCCCTCGCTGGACACATGGGCGCGGGGCCGACAGGGGGTTCCTGCATGAGGCGCTTGGTCTCCGTCCAACTGGCCTGTCATCACAGAGGCGTTCAGCAGGAAATCGCACCCGCCCTGTCGCTCGGCCTCCATTCGCGTGGTCGAAGCTATGAGGTCCTGGCTCAGGTCGACCCTCTCAAGCCGGGCGCCGACGAACACTTCGCCGTGGATGCCGACGTGTGCCGGGAGTGGCGGTGGCGGGCCTGTGCCGATGTCCTGCACGCACGCTACCCACGCCCGTTCGCGGACGCGGCGCACTGGCTGGCGGAGATCACGGCCGCCCATCCGGCGTGCCGGGTGGCCGCAGCGCCGCTGTACGGCTGCGGCTGGGCGGTGACTGACGGGACAAACGTACTGCTGGTACCCCAAGTCCCTGCGAATCAGCCGCTGTTGGCGTCGTGCCTGCACGCCTGGCTCGTGGCTGGGCACACGCTGCCGGACATCGACGACGTCCACATACTGGGAGGCCGCGACGCTACGACTCCCTGAGCCGACGCGCGTCCGCCGGGCTGGTTGTCTCATACAGGGTGAGGGCGCGAGCGTGGAACTCCTCGGCGGCCGTGTCCTCGCCCCGCTCATGCGCTGTGTCGCCGAGCATCTCCAGGGTGCGGGCCTGCCAGTGGGCCGCGCCGGAAGCGGTGAACACCGTGAGGGCCTCCTCCATCCGGGCCGTGCCGGCAGCGTGGTCGCCGGTCAGAGCGCGAGCCCGGCCCAGAAAGGCGAGGGCCCGGGCCGCATCGTGAGGATCGGCCACCGCCAGGAGGTCCTCCCTGGCCCGGGTGAAACAGTCGAGGGCCCGCACATGGTCCTGCGTGGCAAGGGCGACCTCGCCGAGCAGGATTCTGGCGAGGCCGATCCCGCGCGGATAGCCGCACTCCTCCCAGGTCGCCACCGCACGATTCAGCTGCAGGACGGCCTCCGCGTGACGGCCCGCCTCGAAGTGGCAGCCGCCGAGACCGAGCAGAGCCTGCCCCTCGTCCCGTGCGTCACCCGCGCCGCGAGCCGCCGCGAGGGACTCGGTGTACCACTCAGCGGCATCGGCGATCCGGTGGGCGGCGCTCAGGCCGATGGCCCCGGAGTTGAGCATCTGCCGCTCGGCCTCGCGGTGCCCGTCGCTTCGGGCCGCGTCGAGGCCTATGCGGTGGGCCTCGACCCACAGGTCATAGTGGCGCAGGCGGAGGAACAACGGCCACATGGCGTCCGCGAGTTGCCAGGTCGTGGCGTGCCAGCCGTGCTCCGCGGACAGGCGCAGGACGGCCATGAGGTTCGTGCGCTGAGCATCCAGCCAGTCGAGCGCACCGCGGTCGTCGGTGAAAGACGCGGTCAGCTCGGAGGGGTGGGCGTAGGTGCGGGGCAGGGTGAACTGGATGGGTGTGATGAGGACTTGGGCCTCGGTCGCGGTCTGCAGGTACCAGTCGGCGACCCGGCGCAGGGCTCGCTCGCGATTTTCCGGGCTGTCAGTCGCCTCCGCGCGGTCGCGGGCGTGGACCCGTACGAGATCGTGGAAGCGGAAGGTGTCCGGGCCGATGTCCTCCAGCACATTGGCCTCCACGAGTTCGTCCAGTTGGCGGGCCGCTGCCTCCAAGGGCTCTGCGCAGGCCGCGGCTGCCGCACGTGAGTCGAAGGCGGGCAGCGGAAGCAGACCGAGGACCCGGTACAAACGGGCGGCCGCAGTGCTGAATACCGCGTACGACGCGTCCAGGGCCTTACGCACGGTGGCCTCCCCTTCGACTTCCAACGCGGCAAGGCGGCCGATGTCCGGTGTGAGCGCGTCCGCCAATGCGGCGACCGGCTGGCTGGGGCGTGCGGCGAGGCGGGCCGAGGCGAGGCAGACCGCGAGCGGCAGTCCCGCGCACAGTGCCACGACCCGGCGGACCGCGGGCAATTCGCCGGTGACGCGCTCCTCGCCAGCGCCGCGGATGAACAGTTCCACTCCGGCGGCCGGGCCGAGCGCCTGCAACTGGTGGAACTCCGCTCCGTCCATGCGCAGCCCCGTCAACCGGCGGCGGCTCGTCACGACGACCAGACCGCCGCCTTCGCCCGGTAAGAGCGGCAGTACCTGTGCCGCGGTGAAGACGTTGTCGAGCATGACCGCGACCCGTAGGGCGGCCGTGATGGACCGCCACAGCGAGGCCTGCTCCGCCAGGTCCATAGGGACGGCACCAGCACCCAGTGCCCGTAGGAACCGGCCCAGGATCTCGCCCGGGTGGGCTGGTCCGTCCGTGGTGTGCCCGCGCAGGTCGGCGTACAACTGCCCGTCGGGGTAGGCGGATTCATGCCGTCGCAGCCAGCGGGAGACCAGAGTGGTCTTGCCGATGCCGGCAGGACCGGTGACCACGATCAGCGGCAGCCCCGTGCTGGTGTCCGTGCTTGTGGCAAGCAGCCGGTCCAGAGCCGCCAGTTCATCGTGGCGATCCGTGAAGTGCGCTGGTACGGGGAGGAGTTGGCGGGGCGTCGGCGGTGGGGG
>NZ_JBXVPZ010000492.1:0-6909 GCF_057961495.1 Streptomyces sp. P5F9
CCCAGTCCCCCTCCTCCGCAGCGGAGTCCGCCCCATGGCCGAAAGCACCACAACCGGGACCGCCAACTACGACCCGGACGACTACTTCGCCCAGGCCGTCACCGACTTCACCGGCTACACGATCCCGGCCCGGTCCACGCTGTTCGACAAGCTGAGCAGCTCCGCCAACGACGACTTCGGCGACCTCAAGCTGTTCCGGATGGACATCCAGGGCATCAGCATGAGGTCGGTGACCGCGGCGGACTACTCGGCGATCGGCGGCTGGCAGGTCAACAAGGGCGAGGACTACGACCTGGCCTTCTACGACGCCGGCGGGGACGGCGCGCACAACAGCGTGAAGATGAAGAAGGCCCGGATCGTGATGATCGGCGTCACCGTCGACGAGCACGGCCGCGCCACGCTCTGGAGCGGCGGCGAGGTCACCGGCGGCGGCGCCTTCGAGGGCTCGTACTCGCACGTCCAGTGGGACTCGGGGCCGATGGCCCAGTACATCTCGGGCAGCAAGCTGGTCCTCGACCACCTGCTGGCGTCGCCGTACTCGACGCAGGGCTTCTCCTACAGCGGACTGTCGGTCATCGACGCCAACGCCGTCGACATGCTCTCCTTCGAGACCACCGGCCAGTCCTTCGACCGGGTGGTGCAGTTCTTCAAGGACCACTCGGACATCGTCGACAAGTGGATGACCTCGCTCGGCGAGGACCAGGCGGCCTGGAAGGGCAAGGCGGCCAGCCTCTTCTGGCATCTGCTGGACGAGCTGAAGACCAACTACAACGGCTACGTCTCGCAGTTGGGCGGCAGCGACTACACCCCGACCAACACCACCCTCGGCGGCTACGTCCCGAAGTCGAAGCTGAGCGACGCGCTGGCCGCCGCGCAGACGGCGCTGAAGCAGGCGGTCACCGATCTGCAGACCGCGTGGAACAACTGGGCGTCGGACGGCCAGCACGACCCGCACTACCACCTGAAGAAGATCCTCGACGAGATCAGCCAGTGGGTCATCAACAACAACATCAACCACGTGCTGTCGTCGCACCATTCCACCTACAGCCAGTACGGAGGCGGCGACTACACCTCCTACTCCACCGACGCCAACTTCAAGCAGTCCGTCCCCGAGTACGGCGACCTCACCCAGCACACCACCTGGCAGAAGGTCGCCGACGCCGCCGTCAAGAGCTGGTCGGACCACGCGGACTCCAAGCTCAAGCAGCCGTCCATCGACGCGCTCAGCAACGTGAAGAACGCCTGGGCCGACGTGCAGGACGCCTTCGACCAAGAGGTCAAGAACAAGAACAACGAGACGCTCTCCGAGGTCCTCCAGAAGGAGGAGAACGAGATCGCCGAGGACGAGGCGAACAAGAACAACGACAAGCTCAACGACAGCCTCAACAACCTCGATGACAATCTCAACAACCTCGGCGACAACCTCAACAACCTCAACAACAACGTGAACGACAACCTCAACAACCTCGGGGACAACCTCAACAATCTCAACGACGGCCTGAACGACAACCTGAACAACATCGGTGACGGCCTCAACAACCTCGGCACGAACCTCAACACCAACCTGAACGACGGCCTCAACAACATCGGTGACGGCCTGAATTCGAGCCTCAACAACCTGAACGACGATCTCGGCAACAGCCTGAACAACGTCGGCAGCGGGCTCGACGACCTCAACAACCTCAACACCAACAACCCGCTGAACGGCGACGGTTCGAACGGCAACGGCGCGAACGACCTCGCCAACACCGCGCTGAACACCCTCGGCCCGTCGCTCCTGAACTCGGGCAACGACACCACCAAGGACGGCTCGACCACGCTCAACTCCCCGACCGGGGGCACGACTCAGCTCAACGGCGACGGCAGCCTCACCACGACGTTCCCGGACGGCTCGACCCAGACCATCGACCCGTCGACCGGCCTGGTCACCACCACGAACCCGGACGGCAGCACCTCGGTCTCGCAGCTCAACCCGGGCAGCACCATCACCAACCCGGACGGCTCGACGACCACGCTCAACGACGACGGCACCCTCACCACCAAGTTCCCGGACGGCACGAGCCAGACCCTCAACCCGGACACCGGCCAGGTCACCACCACGAACCCGGACGGCACCGTCAGCACGTCGACGCTCAACCCGACCGAAGGCTCCTTCACCACCCCGGACGGCTCGACGGCCCAGCTCAACTCCGACGGCTCGCTGACCACGAAGTTCCCGGACGGCTCCACCGAGACCCTCAACCCGGACACCGGCCAGGTCACCGTCACCGACCCCTCGGGCAACGTCACCACCACGCATCTCGACCCGGGCGACTCCTTCACCAACCCGGACGGCTCGACCACCACGCTGAACGACAACGGCACGCTGACCACGAAGTTCCCGGACGGCTCCACCCAGACCCTCAACCCGGACACGGGCCAGCTCACCACCACCGACCCGTCGGGCCACACGACCACCACCGACATCGACGGCACCGACCTCCCCTCGTCCTCGATCGACACCAGCGGCCTCAACGGCAACGGCATCGACACGAGCGGCATCGACACGAGCGGGCTGAACAACGCCAGCAGCCTCGACACGAGCGGCCTGAACACGACCGGGCTCAACAGCGGCGGCCTCAGCAGTGGTGGCCTCAGCAGTGGTGGTCTCAACACGTCCGGCGGCGGCCTGGATTCGGGTCTCGACGGCGGCTACGACGACTACGACAGCACCCCCTACACCGGCGGCCCGCTGCGCTCCGACTCCCTCGACACCGCCGCCCTGGACGCGTCCACCCCGGCCCAGGCGTCGAGCGGCACCCCGCTCAACCCGATGGGGATGGGCGGCATGGGAGGCATGGGCGGCGGCGGTATGGGCGGTGGCGGAGGCGGCGGCCAGGGCGGGACCAGCGAGCGCACCCGGGCCGTCCTCACCGACCCGTCCAACGGCGCCACCCGGCGCGGCCGGACCAACCGGGCGGCGAACGTGGACGAGGACGAGGACGTCGTGTACACCCGGCCCACCACGTCCAGCGCCCCGTACCCGGTGGGCGGCCCCGGCAGCAACGGCGCCGGACAGAACGGCCGCTCCACGGAGAGCGGCGACCGCGCCCGCGACGCGTGGCTCACCGAGGACGAGGACGTCTGGGGCACCGACGAGGGCGGGTCGCCGGCGGTGATCGGCCGATGAGCAGCGAGTCGATCGAGCAGCGGCTGGCCAAGGCGGTGGCCGAACTGGAGGCCACCGAGGCCGCGGTGGCCCGCGCCGAGGGCGAACTCGCCCACGCCGAGAGCACGGTGCGCTCCGCGGACCGCGCGGTCGAGGTGACCGTCTCCGCGCAGGGCGACCTGCGCGCGCTGACCTTCCTGGACGACAAGTACCGCACGATGCCCGCCGGTCAGCTCGCCGCGAGCGTGCTGGAGGCGGTGCAGGAGGCACGGGCGCGGATGGCCCGGCACGTCATGGCCACCTTCGAGCCCTTCACCAAGGCCAACCCCGAGGCACCCGAGATCACCGGCTTCGACGTCGACTGGAACAAGATCTTCGGCCCCGGTGTCCTGGAGGGCCCCAAGGGCGGCCGACGGCGCGGGGCCGGCCGGCTCCGCGACGAAATCAGCGAAGACCCGGAGGACTGAGAAGACGATGTCGTCGAACGCTTACTCCGCCAGCCCGCCCGCGCTCGTCGCCGGTACCCGGCAGATCGAGCAGATCAGCCGGCTGGCCAATGAGATGATCAACGAGTTCATCACGGACGTGTCGTCCACCTCCGGCTGGCCCGGACACGACGACAGCTACGCCAAGCAGATGCTGCCGCAGGAGAAGGAACAACGGGAGGGCTCCATCAAGACCGGCTCGTCCCTGTCCGAGGCGATCGTCAGCATCGGCGACGGTACCCTCACCAACCTCAAGAGCGTGCTGGGCACCCAGAGCGGCGCACTCGGCGCCATCCACGACTCCGACATCAACACGGGCGACACCGACGGTGGTTCGCACGGCGGAAAGCACTGACGCAGCGGATCGCCCCTGATGACCATCCACGCGTCGCCCCAGCTGAACAACCTCATGTTCGTGCTCATCGGCGAGAAGTTCCTTCAGGCCGACGAGGACATGGCCTTCGCCAACGGCAAGCCGTACCAGCGGCTGGGCCGGCGGATGCGTGACCTCTCGGACCTGATCGAGCAGACCGCCGGTGGGGTGGGGCGCGCGCTGCCGCCGCAGGTCGGGAACAACTACGTGCGGGCGATGCACATGTTCCTCGACAGCGGCGGCGTCAACTACCTGCGGGATTTCGCCGACCAGCTCGACGGCATCGGGCAGTCCCGGACCAAGTCCTCCATGGACATCATGGAGTCGAAGTGGCAGATCATCGCCGAACTGGTCCGGCTGCTCATCGAGTTGCTGGTCATCGCGGTGCTGTCCGCCTTCACCGGGGGTTCCGCCTCCAGCCAGGCCGCGGTGGCGAAGGCCCGCAGCCGAGTCGCCATTCTCACGCTGATGGAATGGCTGATGAAGAAGACGCATCTGATGCCCAGCGTCACGGAGGCGATCGAAGAGGCGTTCACCACCTTCGCGGTACGGCTGGCCATGATGCTCGGCGCGCCCAAGGGCCGCCGGCCCAACGGGTTCGACTGGTCGCAGATCATCCAGGACGGTGTTTTCGGCGCGTTCACCGGCCTGTTCCACGGCCTGCTCTCGGACCTCGGCAAGGGCCTGAAGAACAACTTCAAGAACATCTTCGACACCCACAACCCGTTCAAGGACATCAGCGGCAACGGGAAGAAGTTCGACAACCACAAGTTCGACAACCCGGATCTCAACACCAAGCCGAACCCGAAGCCGACACCCACGCCGAACCCGAAGCCGACGCCGACCCCGAACCCGAAGACCACGCCGAATCCGACGCCGACCCCGCACATCACCCCGAAGCCGAACCCGACGCCCACCCCGAGGCCGAAGACCTTCGGCGACAAGGTGAAGCACGAACTCGGCGAGGACTTCGAGCACTTCATCACCGAGGGCGGCGCGGAGACGCTCGGCGAGATCGCCACGGCGTCCATCTTCGGCTTCCCCATCGACCCCCTGAACACCTTCCTGGGCGCCGGCCTCAGCTCGATGAGCGAACGCCACCTGGGCCAGGGCGCGGGCGCGATCGGCAACAAGTTCAACTTCACCACCCCGCCACAGGTGAACACCCTGGGCACGGCGGACATCCCGGACGACGAGACCAACTCCAACTCCAACTCCGGCTCGGACAACGGCCCTTCGACCTCTTCGACGAACGGCCCGTCGTCCGACTCGACGACCACGTCGGGCCCCGGCCCCACCAACACGACGTCGAACAACGGCAGTTCGCCGACGATCACCACCCCCCCGCGCACATCCACGAACACCCCGCCGACCGAGTCCAACGACACCCACGTCGACGACGTGAACGTCGACGGGGGAGACCTCCAGAACAACGTCCCGCACGGGACGACGAGCACGTCCGGCGGGGGCGACTCGTCGTCCAGCACGCCTACGGCCCATACGTCGACGAGCAGTACGCCCACGAGCAGTACGCCCACGAGGTCGCCGGAACAGGGCGATACGGACGGCGGTACCGACGAGGCACAGGGGACCGGTCAGCAGAACGACACCTCGACCTCCGCGGACACCTCGGACACCTCAACTCCGGCTCCCTCGCCGGACGTTCCGGTCGCGAGCGGGTCCAACACCAGCGTCGTACCGCCGACCACGGGCACGGGTACGGGTACGAGCACGTCCGGTTCCGGTACGTCTTCGAACAGCGGCGGCAACCCGCGTACTACGACAACGGGGCGCCCGGAGAACACGACTTCCGACAGCACCAGCACGGACACCACGAACGGCACCGGCACCGGCAGCTCGAACAACACGGGCACCGAAGGCATCGACACCTCGCACTCCGATCCCGGCACCGTCAGCAACACCGACAGCAACACCGGCACCGACACGGACACGGACACCCGCACCGATCTCCCCACCCCCGTCGCCACCACCAGCAACACCGCGCCCCCTACGACCAGTTCGGCACCGGACACGACTCCCGCGCCCGAGGCGACCCAGCCGTCCCACTCCGGTACTGCCACCCCGGCACCGAGTACGGAGACGACCACCACCACCTCCTCCGATGCCACCGCCGTACCGGAGCCGAACAGCACGCCCGCCCCCGTGCCGTCCGTGGATCTCACTCCGTCCGTGACCCCGGACTCCGCGCCGGAACCCGGCAGTTTCGAGGATGCTCGCGGCGGAGTGACGCCCTCGGAGCGCAGTCACACCTGGGTCGATCCGGTCTCCCGGCCCCTCGGGGCGGACGGCGCACGTACCCAGTACGTGGTGCGGGCCGGTTTCGCCGTACGGCGTTTCACCCACGACGGGGAGCCGGTCACCGATCTCACCGTGACCTATCGGCTCACCGGCAACCCGGGCCTGGGGGCGCAGGTCGACGGCGTCCAGCAGCGGCTGACGGACGGTGTGCGGCGGGTGTTCAACACCCCGGGCCACCGGCTGGGGGACGGGAGCCTGCTGCACGTCACCGTCGTGCCGGCCGCGCCCGGCGAGACGCCGCACCTCGATGTCACTCTCACCGACCCGACGGACGGGATTCCGGCGACTCATCACTCGTGGCCGGCCGACATCTCCGACTCTGACCTGGCCCACGAGATCGGCCATCAGGTCGGGCTGCGCGACGAGAGCGGCTTCGACTCGGCCGCCCCGCACCGCGGCGGCACGTCCAGCCTGATGGGCGACCCCACGAGGTTCACGCCCGCGTCGGACCCGGCGTACGCGTCGGGTGGGCTGAGGCCCCGCCACCTCGCACTGATCGGTACCCTCGTCGGCGACCCCGCGGACGACCACCGGGGTCCCGGACGGCGGGGACCGGTCAAGGGCGCGCCCGGCGCGGACCCGCC
>NZ_JBXVPZ010000493.1:0-6896 GCF_057961495.1 Streptomyces sp. P5F9
CGGTTGGAGGAGCCGCCGCCGGTGCGTGCGGGCTGGCCGGCCGAGATCCCGGCGGCCACTCCCGCGCCCCGTCCCACGGCCGGCCAGCCCGCACGCACCGGCGGCGGCTCCTCCAACCGCGTCCGCGCCCGTCTCGCCCGCCTCGGCGTCCAGCGCTCCAACCCGTACAACCCGGTCCTGGAGCCCCTGCTGCGGATAGTGCGCAGCAACGACCCGAAGATCGAGACGGCCACCCTCCGCCAGGTCGAGAGCGCCTACCAGGTCGCCGAGCGCTGGCACCGCGGCCAGAAGCGCAAGAGCGGCGACCCGTACATCACGCACCCGCTCGCCGTGACGACGATCCTCGCCGAACTCGGCATGGACCCGGCCACGTTGATGGCGGGCCTCCTGCACGACACCGTCGAGGACACCGAGTACGGCCTCGACCAGCTCCGCCGCGACTTCGGCGACTCCGTGGCCCTTCTCGTCGACGGCGTCACCAAGCTCGACAAGGTCAAGTTCGGCGAGGCCGCGCAGGCCGAGACCGTGCGCAAGATGGTCGTAGCGATGGCCAAGGACCCGCGTGTCCTGGTCATCAAGCTCGCCGACCGCCTGCACAACATGCGCACCATGCGCTACCTCAAGCGTGAGAAGCAGGAGAAGAAGGCGCGCGAGACGCTGGAGATCTACGCGCCGCTCGCCCATCGCCTGGGCATGAACACCATCAAGTGGGAACTGGAGGACCTCGCCTTCGCGATCCTCTACCCCAAGATGTACGACGAGATCGTTCGGCTGGTGGCCGAGCGGGCACCGAAGCGTGACGAATACCTGGCCATAGTGACCGACGAGGTCCAGACCGACCTGCGCGCCGCCCGCATCAAGGCGACCGTCACCGGCCGCCCGAAGCACTACTACAGCGTCTACCAGAAGATGATCGTCCGCGGCCGCGACTTCGCCGAGATCTACGACCTGGTGGGCATCCGCGTCCTCGTGGACACCGTCCGCGACTGCTACGCGGCCCTCGGCACCGTGCACGCGCGATGGAACCCGGTCCCCGGCCGGTTCAAGGACTACATCGCGATGCCCAAGTTCAACATGTACCAGTCGCTGCACACCACGGTGATCGGCCCCAACGGCAAGCCCGTCGAGCTGCAGATCCGCACGTTCGACATGCACCGCCGTGCCGAGTACGGCATCGCCGCGCACTGGAAGTACAAGCAGGAGGCCGTCGCCGGCACCTCCAAGGTGCGCGCGGAGACGCCCAGGACCACCGGCAAGGACGACCACCTCAACGACATGGCGTGGCTGCGCCAGCTGCTCGACTGGCAGAAGGAGACCGAGGACCCGGGCGAGTTCCTGGAGTCCCTGCGCTTCGATCTGTCCCGCAACGAGGTCTTCGTCTTCACGCCCAAGGGCGACGTGATAGCGCTGCCGGCCGGCGCCACCCCGGTGGACTTCTCGTACGCGGTGCACACCGAGGTCGGCCACCGGACCATAGGAGCACGGGTCAACGGGCGGCTCGTACCGCTCGAATCCACCCTGGACAACGGCGACTTGGTGGAGGTCTTCACCTCCAAGGCGCCCGGCGCGGGCCCATCCCGCGACTGGCTCGGCTTCGTGAAGTCGCCGCGCGCGCGCAACAAGATCAGAGCCTGGTTCTCCAAGGAACGCCGCGACGAGGCGATCGAGCAGGGCAAGGACGCCATCGCCCGCGCGATGCGCAAACAGAACCTGCCGATCCAGCGCATCCTGACCGGCGACTCCCTCGTCACGCTCGCGCACGAGATGCGCTACCCCGACATCTCCTCGCTGTACGCGGCGATCGGCGAGGGCCATGTCGCCGCGCAGAACGTCGTACAGAAGCTGGTGCAGGCGCTCGGCGGCGAGGAGGCGGCCACCGAGGAGATCGACGAGAGCGTGCCGCCGGCGCACGGCCGGGGACGCAAGCGCCGGTCGAACGCCGACCCGGGTGTCGTCGTCAAGGGCGTCGACGACGTGTGGGTCAAGCTGGCCCGCTGTTGTACGCCCGTCCCCGGCGACCCCATCATCGGTTTCGTCACGCGCGGTAGCGGTGTATCGGTTCACCGCAGCGACTGCGTCAACGTGGAGTCACTGTCCCGCGAGCCCGAGCGCATCCTTGAAGTCGAGTGGGCGCCCACCCAGTCCTCGGTCTTCCTGGTCGCCATCCAGGTGGAGGCCCTGGACCGCTCCCGGCTCCTCTCGGACGTCACCCGCGTCCTGTCCGACCAGCACGTCAACATCCTCTCCGCGGCCGTCCAGACCTCCCGCGACCGTGTGGCCACCTCCCGCTTCACCTTCGAGATGGGCGACCCCAAGCACCTGGGACACGTCCTGAAGGCCGTCAGGGGCGTGGAGGGGGTCTACGACGTCTACCGCGTGACGTCGGCACGCAACAAGACGTAGGGCATACGCAGAAGGGGCTCCCGTACGGTGCGTACGGGAGCCCCTTCTCGATGCGTGCGGACGGGTCAGCCGCCGAACTCCTGGAGGCCCTTCAGAGCCTGCTCCAGCAGGGCCTGGCGGCCCTCCAGCTCGCGCTGGAGCTTGTCGGCGCGGGAGGTGTTGCCCTGGGCGCGGGCCTGCTCGATCTGGCCCGTGAGCTTGTCCACGGCGGCCTGGAGCTGACCGGTGAGACCCTCGGCACGCGCGCGTGCCTCCGGGTTCGTCCGGCGCCACTCGGCCTCCTCGGACTCCTGGAGGGCCCGCTCGACCGTGTGCATCCGGCCCTCGACCTTCGGGCGGGAGTCACGCGGCACATGGCCGATGGCCTCCCAGCGCTCGTTGATCGAGCGGAAGGCCGCGCGGGCCGCCTTCAGGTCGGTGACCGGCAGGAGCTTCTCGGCCTCCTCGGCCAGCTCCTCCTTGAGCTTCAGGTTCTCCGTCTGCTCGGCGTCCCGCTCGGCGAAGACCGAACTGCGGGCGGCGAAGAAGACGTCCTGGGCGCCGCGGAAGCGGTTCCACAGATCGTCCTCGTGCTCGCGCTGGGCGCGGCCCGCCGCCTTCCAGTCGGCCATCAGCTCGCGGTAGCGCGCGGCCGTGGGACCCCAGTCCGTCGAGGCCGACAGACCCTCGGCCTCGGCGACCAGCTTCTCCTTGGTCTTGCGGGCGTCCTCGCGCTGCGCGTCCAGCGACGCGAAGTGCGCCTTGCGGCGCTTGGAGAAGGCCGACCGGGCGTGCGAGAAGCGGTGCCACAGCTCGTCGTCCGACTTGCGGTCCAGGCGCGGCAGACCCTTCCAGGTGTCCACCAGCGCGCGCAGCCGCTCACCGGCCGCCCGCCACTGGTCGGACTGCGCCAGCTCCTCCGCCTCGACGACCAGCGCCTCCTTGGAGTGCCGGGCCTCGTCGGACTGCTTGGCGCGCTGCTGCTTGCGCTCCTCGCGGCGCGCCTCGACGGTCTCCACCAGCTTGTCCAGCCGAGCCCCGAGCGCCGCCAGGTCGCCCACCGCGTGGTGGGCGTCGACCTGCTCACGGAGATGGTCGACGGCGGCCTGCGCGTCCTTCGCCGACAGGTCGGTGGTCTTCACGCGCTTTTCGAGGAGGCCGATCTCGACAACCAGGCCTTCGTACTTGCGCTCGAAGTAGGCCAGCGCCTCCTCGGGGGAGCCGGCCTGCCAGGAACCGACGACCTGCTCGCCGTCGGCCGTACGCACGTACACGGTCCCCGTCTCGTCGACGCGTCCCCACGGGTCGCTGCTCACAGCGCCTCCTCCACATGATGCCTGCACAGGGCCTCTGTGCCCCCGGGCATCGTCCACAGTTTCGTCACGGCCAACATAGGCGACCGGCGGGTTGCCTGTCCGCATCCCGCGCGACCGAAATTTCGCTGTTGACGGTCAGGATTTCGTGACGGTCGCCTTGTTGATCACGACCGTCGCGTTCGGTGCTCCGTCACCCGCGCCCGTGCTCTCACCGGCGGCCGCGATCTTGTTCAGGACCTTCATCCCGGAGGCCGAGATGGTACCGAACGGGGTGTAACTGGCCGGGAGCTGGCTGTCCTTGTAGACGAGGAAGAACTGGCTGCCGCCGGTGTGCTTCTGACCGGTGTTCGCCATGGCCACCGTGCCCGCCGGGTAGATCCCGCCCTTGAGGCTGGTGTCCTTCAGGTTCTCGTCCGGGATCGTGTAACCCGGGCCGCCGCTGCCCGCGCCCGTCGGGTCGCCGCACTGCAGCACGTAGATGCCGCTGGTGGTGAGCCGGTGGCACTTCGTGTGGTCGAAGAAGCCCTTGCCCGCAAGGAAGTCGAACGAGTTCACGGTGTGCGGCGCGGCCGACGTCTTCAGCGCGATGTCGATGTCACCGCAGGTCGTCGCGAGCTTCATCGTGTACTTCGCCGACTTGTCGATCGTGACCGCCGGCTCCTTCTTCCAGGTCGCCGTCTTGATCTTGCCGGCCGCCGGCTTCGCGCACGGGTCCGGCGCCTTCTTCGTCGCCGAGGCGCTGGGCGTGGGCGTCACGTCCGCGCTCGCGTTGGTCTTGTCGTCGTCGTCTTTCAGGACGCCGGTCGTGTATAGCGCGACACTGCCGATCACGATCACGCCGAGCACCGACGCGATCACCGAGTTGCGCATGCGCGCCTTGCGTCGAGCGGACGTACGCCGCTGCTGCTGCCGCAAGAACTTCTCCCGCGCGAGCTGCCGCTTCCGCTGTTCCTGGGTGACCACCGGATTCTCTCCTCATGCGTCTCGTACGTCGACTGGGACGCGTGCGTCTTGTGAGCCGACCGCCTGCGTGTGCCCCGTACCGTATATGGGTTCGCTGAGGATTCGGCAGCGCCGGTAGGCTCTGACCACTGAGGCAGGGATCCTTATCCCCTCCCGTATCGACACAACGAAGGACGATCGTGCTCATTGCCGGGTTCCCCGCCGGGGCCTGGGGGACGAACTGTTATCTCGTCGCCCCCGCCGCCGGTGAGGAGTGCGTGATCATCGACCCGGGCCATCAGGCCGCCCAGGGAGTCGAGGAAGCGCTCAGGAAGCATCGGCTCAAGCCCGTCGCGGTCGTCCTCACCCATGGCCACATCGACCATGTGGCCTCGGTCGTCCCGGTGTGCGGCGCGCACGACGTGCCGGCCTGGATCCACCCCGAGGACCGCTACATGATGAGCGACCCCGGGAAGGCGCTCGGCCGCTCGATCGGGATGCCGCTGATGGGCGAGCTGACCGTGGGGGAGCCGGACGACGTCAAGGAGCTGACCGACGGGGCGCGGCTCGCGCTCGCGGGACTGGAGTTCTCGGTCGCGCACGCGCCGGGCCATACGAAGGGGTCGGTGACGTTCCGGATGCCCGAGACCACGGAGATCCCCTCCGTGTTCTTCTCCGGGGATCTGCTCTTCGCCGGCTCCATCGGACGCACCGACCTGCCCGGCGGCTCCCACGCCGAGATCCTCGACTCGCTGGCCCGCGTGTGCCTGCCGCTCGACGACTCGACCGTGGTGCTGTCCGGCCACGGCCCCCAGACGACCATCGGCCAGGAGCGCGCCACCAACCCGTATCTGCGGGAAGTGGCCGCCGGCCAGGGAGCTGACGTGAACGCTCCCCGACGAGGAATGTGACGAGATTTTCGTGAGCACCTTTCAGGCCCCCAAGGGCACGTACGACCTGATTCCGCCGGAGTCGGCCAAGTACCTCGCCGTGCGCGAGGCCATCGCCGCTCCGCTGCGCAACTCCGGTTACGGCTACATCGAGACGCCCGGCTTCGAGAACGTCGAGCTCTTCGCGCGCGGTGTCGGCGAGTCCACCGACATCGTGACCAAGGAGATGTACGCCTTCGAGACCAAGGGCGGCGACCAGCTCGCCCTGCGCCCCGAGGGCACGGCTTCCGTACTGCGCGCGGCACTTGAGGCCAACCTGCACAAGCTGGGCAACCTCCCGGTCAAGCTCTGGTACTCGGGCTCCTACTACCGCTACGAGCGCCCCCAGAAGGGCCGTTACCGCCACTTCTCCCAGGTCGGCGCCGAGGCGATCGGTGCCGAGGACCCGGCGCTGGACGCCGAGTTGATCATCCTCGCGGACCAGGCGTACCGCTCCCTGGGCCTGCGGAACTTCCGCATCCTCCTCAACAGCCTGGGCGACAAGGAGTGCCGTCCGGTCTACCGGGAGGCGCTCCAGACCTTCCTCCGGGGCCTGGACCTCGACGAGGAGACCATGCGCCGCGGGGACATCAACCCGCTCCGGGTCCTCGACGACAAACGCCCGGACATCCAGAAGCAGTTGACGGATGCCCCGTTGCTCCGCGACTACCTGTGCGACGCGTGCAAGGCGTACCACGAGGAGGTCCGCGAGCTCATCACGGCTGCGGGCGTCACCTTCGAGGACGACCCGAAGCTGGTCCGCGGCCTGGACTACTACACCCGTACGACCTTCGAGTTCGTCCACGACGGTCTGGGTTCGCAGTCCGCGGTGGGCGGCGGCGGCCGTTACGACGGTCTGTCCGAGATGATCGGCGGGCCCGCACTGCCCTCCGTGGGCTGGGCGTTGGGAGTCGACCGCACGGTGCTGGCGTTGGAGGCGGAGGGCGTCGAACTCGAACTCCCCGCGTCCACCAGCGTGTTCGCCGTCCCGCTCGGCGACGAGGCCCGCCGGGTCCTCTTCACCAAGGTGACCGAACTCCGCAAGCTCGGCATCGCGGCCGACTTCTCCTACGGCTCCAAGGGTCTCAAGGGCGCCATGAAGAACGCCAACCGCAGCGGGGCCCGCTACACGATCGTCGCCGGCGAGCGTGACCTTGCCGAGGGCGTTGTGCAGCTCAAGGACATGGAGTCCGGGGATCAGCGGGCGGTCGGGGTGAACGAGATCGTGGCGGAACTGGAGTCGAAGCTGGGCTGAGGCCTGGTTTTTTTCGCCCCCGCCGCCCCTACCCGTCCCATCCTTCTGGGGCGGAGCCCCAGAAGGATGGGA
>NZ_JBXVPZ010000494.1:0-6885 GCF_057961495.1 Streptomyces sp. P5F9
CGCCCCACCCTGTGGATCGCCGAGGCGCTGACCTTCTTCCTCACCGAGGAACAGGTGGCCGCCCTGCTGCGCCTGCTCGCCTCCGCCTCGGCACCCGGCAGCTTCCTCGCCTTCGACATCCTCGGCCGCGCCCTGCTGCGCAGCCCCTTCTCCAAGTCGTTCCTGGACAAGCTCGCCGCCGACGGCACCCCGTGGGTCTTCGGCACCGACGAGCCGGAGAAGTTCGTCAACGCCCATGGCTGGAAGGTCAGGGACCTCAAGGAACCGGGCCAGCCGGGCGCGGGCGAGGGCCGCTGGCCCTACGAGGTCCAGCCCCGCGACCGGCGCGGAGCCAACCGGCTCTGGCTCATCCAGGCCGAGGTCGCCGGCTGATGGCCGGCCACACCACGCTCGAACGCATCGAGTCCTACCTCCCCGAACGCACTCTCCGCATCGAGGAACTCGGCGACCACCTCGGACTGCGGCGCGCGGAACTCGGCGTCTTCCGCAAGTTCTACGGACTCGACACCCTGCGCTTCGACCCCGACCTGCACCTCTTCGACCTGCTGCGCCCCGCCGCCCGGCGCGCCCTGTCGGCCCTGCCCGACGGAGCACGGCTCGCCTACCTGGTGTACGCCCACACCACCCAGGCGGTCGCGCCCGCCGACGTCGACGTCGCCCAGGTCGTCCGCGACGACCTCGGCCTCATCGACACGGAGGCCTTCGGCCTCAGCCACCAGGCCTGCGTCAGTAGCCTCGGCGGGATCGACGTCGTCGGCGAACTCCTCCGCGCGGAGGCCGAGGAGGGCGCCTACGCCCTGATGGTCACCGGCGAGCGCGCCTACTCGCCGATCGTCCAGCACGTGCCCAACACCGCGATCATGGCCGACGCGGCGGCGGCCTGCCTCGTCACCCTGGACGGCGTCGGGGACCGGGTGCGGTCCTTCGTCACCCGGACCCTCGGCACGTACGCGAAATGGCTGGAGCTCACGCCGGAACAGAACACCGAGTTCGGCGTGCGGTACGGCGCCCGGATCGCCGAGGTGATCCACGAGGCCCTGGAACAGGCCGAGTTGACGATCGACGACATCGACCTGGTCATCCCGCACAACGTCAACATGCTGGCGTGGCGGCAGACCATCAAGGTGCTCGGCGTACCCCGCGAGAAGGTCTTCCTCGACAACGTCCCGCGCTACAGCCACACCTTCGCCTCGGACGTCTTCGTCAACTACACGACCCTGCGCGACGAAGACCTGCTGGTCGACGGCGCCCACTACGTCATGGTCTCGGTCGGACTCGGCGCCACCTTCGGAGCCATGGTGATCACGCACCGGAAGAAGGCCCTCCCGTGACGGACCGTCAGGAAGTCGTGCAGGCCATCGAGAAGGCCCTGGGCGAGGTGCTGGAACGGGAGATCGTCGAACTGACCGAGGACACCCGGCTCTTCGACGACCTGCGCCTCGACTCCTCCTCGGTCCTCGAACTGCTGCTGCTCGTCGAGGACTCCACCGGGATCGTCGTCGACCCCGAGGACCTCGACATCGACCACCTGCGTACGGTGCGCTCCTTCGCCGACTACGTGGAATCCCTGCTGCTCAGAGGAGAGGGAGAGACATGACGGGTCTCGCCGTCCACGCCGCTGCCGCCGTCCGCTCGCCCCAGGGCCGCGAACCCACCGACGACCCGGCGGTCATCGCCTACTTCCAGGACCTCCTGAGGCCCTTCGGCACCGAACCCGACAAGGAGTCCCTGCGGCGCGGAGCCCACGTCCACCACCAGGACCTCGCCGATCTGCTCGCCGAGGCCGACGGCGTGCGCGAGAGCCGGCCCGAACTGATCGTCGTGGCCCACGCGTTGCCCGACGTCGTCCCGTTCACCGCCGTCGCGCCCTACCTCACGGCACGGCTGGGCGGCGCGGCCACCTGCTTCGCCGTCGGACAGCAGGGCCTGGCGGCGCCGTTCACCGCACTGCGCATCGCCTCCGCGTACCAGCGCGCCGGACGGATCCGCGAGGCGGTGCTCGCGGTGTTCGAGCAGACCACCCTGCCGACGGCGTTCCCGCTGAAACCGGAGACGGACCTGACGGACTCGGCTGCGGCACTCGTCCTCCGGGCCGGCCCGACGGAAGAGACAGGCCCCCGGCTGGTCCGGGTGGCCGCCGACATCCCGCTCGCGGTGCTGCTCGCCGACGCACCGCCACACCCGTCCGGCGACCCGGACACGCTCGCCGTCCTGGGATCCTGGGTCACGGAGGACGTACCCGAGGGCCTCGACGTCCACCAGGCGCCCCCGGGGAACTACTGCACCGGCGTCTGGCTGGAACTGGCCGAGAACTGGACCCGCTGGCAGACGCGCTACCGCAGGATCGTGCTCAGCGACATGGACCCCCGCACCGGCAAGGGCCATCACGCGGTCTTCGCCACCGGGGCGGGCTGACCCATGTGGATCGGCGTGGACCTCCTGCACACCGGCGAACTCGACCGGCTGCTCGGCCGCGGCTGGTTCCGCGAATACACCTACGACGCGGCCGAGTTGGCCCAGGCCGCGGAGTTCGGCCCCGAACGCGCCCGCGAGTACCTGGCCGGCCGCTTCGCAGGCAAGGAGGCGGTACTGAAGGCACTCGCCACGGGCGTCACCGGCGGCCTGAGACCCCGTCAGGTGGTCATCCTCCGCACGCCTCTGGGCGCACCGGAGGTACATCTCACGGCAGCGGCGGCGACCCGGGCGAGGGAACTGGGCGTCGCGGAGATCCAGGTGTCGATCACCCACAAGTCGGACCTGGCCATGGCGGTGGCGTTGGCGCTTCCCGAAGGTGCACGGCAACGCGGTGGCACGCTGGCCGCGCACCCTCCAGGACCCGTGATGTTCGAGCGGTGACCACGGGTCGCCGCAGGTGAAGTGGCGTGTGCCGAGGGAGGTATGACCGATGGCTGTCTCTGTGACGGGCGCGACCCGCATTCAGAGGTACGTCAAGTCCACCTCCGTGGCCACCGGCTGACCTTCCCCTTCCGCAGCGCCCGACTGCGCGCGCCGGGCCACCCTTGTGACGGGTCTCCCTCGACTTCCACCTCCGCTTTCTTCGCGCTCGCCCGCTATGGCTCGGACGACGCATGGGTGGACGAGTTCGCCCGTCACGACGCCGAAGGACTGCTGGCCGGCGGGGTCGACCGGGTCGTCCGGGTCGCCGTCGAACCCACCGGCAACTGCGGTACGTACGGACGTATCTGCCGCGCCGTACCGCATTCGTGCGCTCCACCTCCTCCAAGCGGTCCGAGGGGCAGATCCTCGCGGCCAATGTCGACCACGCGATCGTGGCCGTACCGCTGACCGGGGAGGCCATGCTTCCGACAGGGCTCACGCCCATCCTCATCCCCGGCTCAGTCATCGGCGGCGGTGGGTCGGGCGATTCCGACCCCCTTTCCAAGCTGACGGAGTAAAAGCTGCCGGACGACCGTTCGGCGATCTACGACGAGTAAGTTCTACTATTCGCAGGACGACTCCAAACCCGTGGTAGGCAAGGGGTATTTCACTGACAAGGACGGGAAACGGCGGTACAACGGCACGACGTCCGACTTCATCAAGGTCACGTACGAGAACGGAAAGATCGTCGATGTGATCGACTTCGACGCCACGGGTGCCAAAGCCCCGGACAAGGCCCTGTCACTCATCAAGCAGGACATCGGGAACAAAGCGAAGCCCAGGCTCATCAGGTCGCCACTGAATACGGAAGCGTCCGGCGGGGGGTACGTCTCTGTTCACGGAAGACGCCCGACACCTCAGTACGGAGCCGTCTCCAGGGCGCCGATCACGCTCAGACCGACCTGCGCCGCGAGCCACGGCGCGCGTTCGGCCTCGACCTGCTTGACGTGAACGAAAACAGTGTGATCGGTCGAGGGCTCCGTCAGATCGAGATCGCGGACGTTCACGCTCAGCGTCACGAACGCACCTCTCGTACCACCGACACCCAGGCCCACTTCCGGGGCCTCGGGCCAGGCGTTGAAATCCCACCGAACCGAGGCGGGACTTTCGCCTACCGCCTTAAGGAACGGCTCAACCGTCTCGGGGGACATGGCCCAGCCCCGCAGCCGGATGGGGAGGTGTGCTGCTGGATCGTCTCCCTTGTCCGACGAGCCGTCCCGATCCCCTTCGGCCCACCACTCGGCGTCCGGAATCAATTCCAGCAGTGCTGCGAGAACGTCTGTCGAGGAGACCCGTGCGTCGAAATCGACTTCGAGATCTCGCAGGTCGGCAATCGCGAGCAGCTGTTCCACAATGTGCAGTCCCGCCGAGAGATCAGTCGTTCTGAGGATGGGCTGCGCATATGAGTTGGACATGGCGGCGATTCTGCCACTGGCGTGTCTTCGGCTATAGGGCCACCTGCGTACCACGATGTGCCGCAGTGATGGTGTCCCACGGCGGTAAATTCGCTCCGGTCCCCTGACGAGCGTGGCTTGGCGGGGCACCCGAAGTCGCTTCGCCAGTCCGCGGCGACATCCTCGCCGGCGTCGCGGCTGATGTCGGCTGGGCCACCATGACTTGGCCTCGGACCATGTGGTGTCGGCGTCGTAGCCGGCTGGGAGAGACGGTTGGTGTGCCGAAATTCGCTGGCGCCGCGGCCCGTGCACCTTCTATGGTCGGTGCCGTTGGAGCGACAACCGTGTGTTGCCGCAGGTGACTTGGCTTGTGTTTGGGGAGGTGTGACCGATGGCTGTCTCTGTGATGGGCGCTGCCCGCATCCGGAAGTTCATCAAGTCCACTCCCGTGGCCGCCGGCTGACCTCTCCTCTCTTTCCGCGTCTGTGTGCGCGGTGCCGGGGCCACCCTTGTGAAGGGTCACCCCTTGTCTTTCTCTTCTCTCCCGGGTTCGTCCTCGTCTTCCTCCTCCGTGCATCCGCTCCAGCCCTACGGTTGGGACGCGGACTGGGAGGCCGAGTTCGCCCCGTTCGCCGAGCAGGGTCTCCTGCCCGGCCGTGTCGCACGCGTCGACCGCGGCCTGTGCGACGTCATCACCCCGGCCGGCACCGTCCGCGCCGACACCGAGTTCGTCGTCCCGCGTGACCCGATGAAGGTCGTGTGCACGGGCGACTGGGTCGCCGTCGACCCCGAAGGCGGCAACCCGCGCTACGTGCGGACCCTCCTGCCGCGCCGTACCGCCTTCGTGCGCTCGACCTCGTCGAAGCGTTCCGAGGGCCAGGTGCTGGCCACTAACATCGATCACGTCGTCATCTGTGTGTCGCTCGCGGCCGAACTGGATCTCGGGCGGATCGAGCGGTTCCTGGCCCTGGCCATGTCCTGCTCCAGTGGTGAGGCATTGCTGCACAACGCGGCGGACTCGTGGGAGTCCGGTGCCCGGCCCGTGGTCGTGCTGACCAAGGCCGATCTCGTGCCGGACGTGGTGACGTTGTCGTATCTCGTCCAGGACGTGGAGACGACGGCGCCGGGCGTGCCGGTGCTCGCCGTCAGCGCCGCCACCGGGGACGGGATCGATGTGCTCGCCGCGGTCGCCGCCGGCGGTACGTCCGTGCTGCTCGGGCAGTCCGGTGCGGGCAAGTCGACGCTCGCGAACGCGCTGATCGGCGAGGACGTGATGGACGTCCAGGCGACCCGTGACGTCGACGGCAAGGGCCGTCATACGACCACCACGCGCAACCTGCTCGTCCTGCCCGGCGGCGGGGTGCTGATCGACACGCCCGGACTGCGCGGGGTGGGGCTGTGGGACGCGCAGACCGGGGTCGGGCAGGTCTTCGCCGAGATCGAGGAACTGGCGGGGCGGTGCCGCTTCCACGACTGCGCCCACACCGCCGAACCTGGTTGCGCGGTGCTCGCCGCCCTCGACTCCGGCGACCTTCCCGAACGCCGGCTGGACAGTTACCGCAAGCTCATGCGCGAGAACCAGTGGATCGTCGCCAAGACCGACGCCCGCGCCCGCGCCGAACTGCGCCGCGACTGGAAGCGGAAGGGGGCGGAGGGGAAGGCGGCGATGGAGGCGAAGCGCGGCCGCTGGGCCTAGCCGCGGCGCCGGCCGGCGGTCCACCCCAGCCCGGTACCGCGTCAACACCCCGTCCGATTTCCGCCAGCCCCACCCCCGGGGATGGCGGAGACTGGACAGCGTGATGGACGAAGACACCAGGTACGAAGCCGTGCGGAGCCGGGATGCCCGGTTCGACGGGGAGTTCTTCTTCGGGGTCGCCACGACCGGGATCTACTGCCGGCCCAGTTGCCCGGCCGTGACGCCGAGGCGGCGCAACGTGCGGTTCTTCGCGACGGCCGCCGCCGCGCAGGGCTCGGGTTTCCGGGCCTGCCGGCGGTGCCGTCCGGACGCCGTGCCGGGGTCGGCCGAGTGGAACGCGCGCGCCGATGTCGTCGGCCGCGCCATGCGGCTGATCGGCGACGGCGTCGTGGACCGCGAGGGCGTCGCCGGGCTCGCCGTGCGGCTCGGCTACAGCGCGCGGCAGGTCCAGCGGCAGCTCACCGCCGAACTCGGCGCCGGGCCGGTCGCCCTCGCCCGGGCCCAACGGGCGCACACCGCACGGGTGTTGGTGCAGACCACCGATCTGCCGATCACGGAGATCGCGTTCGCCGCCGGGTTCGCCAGTGTCCGCCAGTTCAACGACACGATCCGCGCCGTGTACGCGTCGACCCCGAGCGAGCTGCGGACGGCCAGGACGCCCCACGCGCCCAAGGCGCCGGCGAAGGGGACCGGCCCGTCCGCGGGAATCCCGCTACGGCTCGCCCACCGCGGCCCGTACCAGTCCGCCGCCGTCTTCGACCTGCTCGCACGCGAGGCCGTCCCCGGCATCGAGGAGATCACCGGCACCCCCGGCCGCCGCACCTACCGGCGCACCCTCCGCCTGCCCTACGGCACCGGAATCGTCGCTGTCGACGAACGGCCCGGCGCCCTCAAGAC
>NZ_JBXVPZ010000495.1:0-6842 GCF_057961495.1 Streptomyces sp. P5F9
GGAGGCGGCGCGGGACATGCTCGGCGAGTTGCGCGGCCGGCCGTTGCTGGACGGGGTACGGGGACGCCCCCCGGCGGACCTGGACGCCCTGGTGGAGGTGATCCTGCGCGTGCAGCGCATGGCCCTCGAACTGGGCGATGTGCTCTCGGAGTTGGACATCAACCCGCTGATGGTGCTGCCCAGGGGACAGGGCGCGGTGGCGCTGGACGCGTTGGCGGTGTGCCGATGACCGAGATCGTGTACACAGTCTCCGGCCAGGTCGCTTACGTCACCCTCAACCGCCCCGAGGCCCTGAACGCGATCACCCCGCCCCAACGGGACCGCCTGATAACCCTGTTGGGAGAGACATCGGCGGACCCCTCCATACGGGCGGTCGTCCTGACCGGCAGCGGCCGGGGCTTCTGCGCGGGCGCGGACCTGCGGGGCGGCGGCTCGTCCGGGGAACGCGTGGCCGGTGACGTCGCCCGGGTGATCCGCCTGGGCGCGCAACGCCTGATCGCCGCCGTCCTGGACTGCGAGAAACCGGTGATCGCGGCGGTGAACGGCACGGCGGCCGGCCTGGGCGCCCACCTGGCCCTGGCCTGCGATCTCGTACTGGCCGCGGAATCGGCCAGGTTCATCGAGGTCTTCGTACGCCGCGGCCTGGTCCCGGACGGCGGCGGCGCGTATCTGCTCCCGCGCTTGATCGGCCCACAGCGCGCGAAGGAGCTGATGTTCTTCGGCGACACGGTGAGCGCGACGGACGCGGAACGACTGGGCCTGGTCAACAGGGTCGTACCGGATGAGGAGTTGGAGAAGACGGCCCGCGACTGGGCGGAACGCCTCGCCACCGGCCCGACCCGAGCCCTCGCCCTCACCAAGCAGCTGGTGAACGCGTCCCTGGACAGCGACCGCACGACCGCGTTCGCGGCGGAGGCGGCCGCGCAGGAGATCAACATGACCACGGAGGACGCGCGGGAGGGCGTGGCGAGCTTCGTGGAGCGGCGGAGTCCGGAGTACCGGGGGCGGTGACCCGCGTCGAAGGGGCGTTCAAAGGGTTCGCTTGTCCGGGGCGGTCGCTTCTGACGTGGCTCAAGTAATGAGTGCCGATGATGTGTTGGTCTTCCTGGAGTCGCTGCGGCGCGCGGCGGCCGACGTCTGGATCGGCGGCGGCTGGGGAATCGACGCCCTGATCGGCGAACAGACCCGGGACCATCGCGACCTGGACCTGATGCACCGCCGGGAGCAGGAGGACGCGGTGCTGGCGGCGCTCTCCGCCGAGGGCTTCGTGGAGAGCCTGGACCAGCGGCCGGTCCGCTTCGTCGTGACGGCTCCGGACGGGCGCGAGATCGACCTCCACCCCCTGGTCTTCGCCGCCGACGGCTCAGCGACACAGGCGTCACCCGAACCGGAACACCCCTTCGCCTACCCGTCCGCATGCTTCGTGACGGGCACGATCAGGGGGGCTTCGGTCCCGTGCCTGTCCGCCGAGCAGCAGGTCTACTTCCACCAGGGCTACGAGCCGACGCACCGCGACCGGCACGACATGGCCCAACTGCGCCGCGCCTTCGGAATCACCACACACTTCTGACGCAGGCCCGCCGTCCCGGTCACGTCGCCAAGCAGTTCGCGTGACGCCGAACGACGACCGCGAGTTCCCCGACTTCGGCGACGTCATCATGAAGCTGGTTCGCTGAACTCCGCGCGGGCCCCCGGCCGTTGTACGGGTCAGTCCAACAGGCCGTCGTAGTCCGGGAGTTTGTACGTCGTGTCGGCGTAGCCGCCCGAGAGGTCGGTCGTGTTGTTGCCGATGTTGGCGATGATGTCGTAGCCGTTCGCTTCGATCGCCTTGCGCTGGGAGGTCTTGAAGTCGGCGATGGACTCGGTCAGAAGCTGGGCGACCGTGCGGGCGTAGAGGCCGTCGACCGTGTAACCGACCGTCGTCAGGTTGGACTTGGTGACGGCGTTGAAGAGGTTGCTGCGGGCGCTGACGAAGAACACGCTGATGCCCTTGGCGTGCGCGTCCTGGGCGAGGGCGAGGACCGGCGGGGTGGCGGGGACGGTGAGGCCGCCCTCGAAGTAGGTCTCCAGCGAGGTGTTGTCGATGTCGAGGACGATCGCCTGCCTGGCACCGGAGGTGTTGGCGGCGGCACGGGAGTCGATGTAGGTCTGCGCGGGGCCGGTGACGGCGGCGACATCGGTCAGCCACTGGGACTCGGTCACGGTCGAGTCGGCGGCCTGCGCGGGCAGGGCGGCGGCGAGCGTCAGGGCGAGGCCGGCGACGGCGGCCACGGCTCCGCCGCGTGCGGTGAGACGGTTCATCGTGTGGGTGCTCCTCAGATCACGGCTGCCACCGGTGATGTGGCGGTGGCGGTCGTTCCGCAACACTGCTGGGGGTTGGCGTGCGGGAGGTGACCCGAGGAGGTCCACGGGGCGACGTAACACCCATGATCTGACCGGCAGCCTGTGAATTGGCCCAGCACAGAGCCGATACGGACCGGTCCACGATACCGGATGCCGGCGGGCCCGTACCCCTTCCTATCTGATGATCCGTCAGCTTCAATGAGTGATGTGATGGGACACGCAGGGGCGGCCGCGGCCGCCGTCCGGTACCTCAGGTCAGCCGGAAGCGCTCCGGCCGCGCAGCCTGTCGAGGCGCTGCCGCGGCCGGAGCTCCGGTGCGTCACGGACGACGAGCGGGCACCGGTCGACCAGGGTCAATTCCGGCGCGTACTGGGCACGTTCGCGACCGGCGTCACCGTGATCACCGCCCCCGCGGCCGAGGGCGAACCGGGTCCCGCCGGCTTCGCCTGCCAGTCCTTCTCCGCCCTCTCCCTCGACCCGCCCCTCGTCGTCTTCATGGTCGGCCGTACGTCGACGACCTGGCCGCGCATCGCCCGCGCCGGCGTCTTCTGCGTCAACGTACTCGCCGCCCACCAGGGCGAGTTGTGCCGCGGCTTCGCGGTACCCGGCACGGACAAGTTCGCGGACGTCCCCTACGACGCCTCCCCGGTCTCCGGCTCGCCCCGCCTCACCGGCGCCGCGGCCTGGATCGACTGCACGATCCACGCGGTGCACACCGGGGGCGACCATCTGATCGTGGTGGGACGGGTGGACGGGCTGGGGGCCGACGAGGGTGAGGGAGCACCCTTGTTGTTCCATCGGGGCCGCTTCCTCTGATCGCCAGTAGGACAGGAACTGACCTATCCCGCCCCTATCGTCACGCCCGAAACCCGGCAGCGACGAAGGGAACCCCGACGATGTCCCACCACACCAACTCCGCCCCGGAGGGCTACACCACGGTCTCCCCCTGGGTCGCCACCGACGACACGGGAGCCTTCCTCGACTTCGTCGCCGCGGCGTTCGGCGGGAAGGAACTCGGGCGGGTGGTGACCGAGGGCGGGGCGATCGGGCACGGCGAGATCCGGGTCGGCGACACGGTCGTGCTGGCCTTCGACCGGGCCCCGGACTGGCCCGTCATGCCGAGCCTGCTCCGCGTGTTCGTACCTGACGCGGACCAGGCGTTCACCCGCGCCGTCGACGCCGGCGGCCGCATCGTCACCCACCTGGCGAACGACGCCTTCGGACAGCGCGGCGGGCGGATCAAGGACCCCTTCGGCAACATCTGGTGGGTGGTCGCCCACGTGGAGGACGTCCCCGAGGACGAGATGTGGGAGCGGCTACGGCAGCCCGAGTACGCCGAGGTCATGCGCGTCGCCCAGGAGACGTTCGACGCCGAACTCAGCGGCCGGGGTCGCGGGCGCAGCAGCGCGCCCGTGCGGACGACGGCTCCTCTGAGTGCCGCTGAGTAACCCGCACGCCGATTCTGAGCCCACGTACTCATGAAGGTCCGCCCCGCCTCCGGCAGCCTTGCTCCCAGACCGATTCGAGCATCTGACCGGGGGACCCCAACCATGAGCAAGCGCACGCGAGTCGCCGTTCTCACGTCCGTCCTGATATCCGCCGCCGGGCTGCTGTCCGCCTGCTCGTTCTCCACGGCGGACGCCATGTGCAGCGGGGGCGAGTACCCGGTCCTGGCCGTGGGCAGCACCTTGGGCGGCGCCTGTGTGAAGAACGGCGACACCCCGCCGAGCGGCTATGCGCGCTACCCGGAGGGGAAGGTGCCGCAGCACGTCGACGACAAGTGGGACACGTACTGGCAGACCCACACCGTGGACGCGAAGGGGAACATCACCTCCGCCCCGTAGCCGTCACGCCACCGCGACCGCGACCGTCCCCATGACCGGCCGCCGCCGGATCACCAGCGCCATCAACGCCGCCACCGCGCACAACGCCCCCGACAGGTACCAGACCATGTCGTACGACCCGAACGCGTCCCGGGCGACCCCGCCCAGGAAGGCGACCAGGGCCGCGCCGATCTGGTGGGAGGCGAGGACCCAGCCGAAGACGATCGCGCTGTCCTCGCCGTACTGCTCGCGGCACAGGGCGAGGGTCGGGGGGACCGTGGCGACCCAGTCGAGGCCGTAGAAGACGATGAAGAAGAGCATGGGCGGGTGGACCGTGGGGGCCAGCAGCATGGGGAGGAAGAGGAGGGAGATGCCGCGCAGGGCGTAGTAGACGGCGAGCAGGCGGCGGGGTTCGAAGCGGTCGGTGAACCAGCCGGAGGCGATCGTGCCGACCACGTCGAAGACGCCGATCACCGCGAGCAGCGAGGCCGCCGCCGTGATGGGCATGCCGTGGTCGTGGGCCGCGGGCACGAAGTGGGTCTGGATCAGGCCGTTCGTGGACGCGCCGCAGATCGCGAAGGTACCGGCCAGCAGCCAGAACGGGCCCGTGCGGACCGCCTTGAACAGGACCGTGACCGTACGGCGGGCCGCACCCGTCACCGGTTCCGGCTTCGGCACGAACTCGGTCGCCCCGTACGGCTTCGCGCCCACGTCGGCCGGATGGTCCCGCAGCAGCAGCCAGACGAAGGGGACCACCGCGAGGGCCGCGAGGGACACGGTCACCGCCGCCGGGCGCCAGCTGTGCTCCTCGACTATCCAGGACAGCAGCGGCAGGAAGATCAGCTGGCCGGACGCCGAGGCCGCCGTGAGGATGCCGGTGACCAGGCCCTTGCGTGCGGTGAACCAGCGGTTGGTGACCGTCGCCGCGAACGCGAGCGCCATCGAACCGCTGCCAAGACCCACCAACAGGCCCCAGCAGAGCAGCAGTTGCCACGGCGCCGTCATCCACACCGTCAGGCCGGACCCGAGCGCGATCACGGTCAGCGCGACCGCGACCACGCGCCGGATGCCGAAGCGGTCCATCAGCGCCGCCGCGAAGGGGGCCGTCAGCCCGTACAGCGCGAGGTTGATGGACGCCGCCGCACCGATCGTGCCGCGCGACCACCCGAACTCCTGGTGCAGCGGATCGATCAGCAGCCCGGGCAGCGAACGGAACGCCGCCGCACCGATGATCGTCACGAACGTGACGGCCGCGACGAACCACGCACGATGCAGTGACACTGTGCGGCTCCGCCGCGGACGAGTACGGGTACGACTACGACGGCTACGGCCGCTGGGCGCGGGGCCGGGCTCCTCGGCGGTGCCGGGACCGGGCGTGGCATCGGTTGTCTGCGTCACGTCAATGAGCTTCCGGCATCCCACCCCTCCCGGGCCACTGGCCCGAAGGACAGCATTCGCTAGAATCGGGCCATGAGCCGAGAGTCCGAGCCGGAGTTCCGCCCGCACCGCGTCGTCGTCCTCGCCCTCGACGGCCTCCTCCCCTTCGAGCTGGGCATCCCGCACCGCATCTTCGGCCGCCCCCGGGACGCCGAGGGGCGGCTGCTGTACGAGGTCGTCACCTGCTCGGTCCGCCCGCCCGGCCCGGTCGACACCGACGCCGACTTCGCCATCCACGTCCCGAACGGCCCGGAGGCCCTCGCCACCGCCGACACGGTGATCGTCCCGGCGTCGTACGAACTCGGGCCGGTCTTCGAGGAGGGCGTCCTCACCCCCGAACTCGCCGCCGCCCTCGCCCACATCCGCCCCGGCACCCGCCTCGCCTCCATCTGCACCGGCGTCTACGTCCTCGCCGCCGCCGGTCTCCTCGACGGCCGCCCCGCCACCACGCACTGGGCCGACGCCGACCGCTTCCAGGAACTGTTCCCGCAGATCGAGGTCGACGCGGACGTGCTGTTCATCGACGACGGCGACGTCCTCACCTCCGCCGGTGTCGCCGCCGGCATCGACCTGTGCCTGCACATGGTCCGCCGCGACCACGGCACCGCGGTCGCCAACGACGTCGCCCGCCGCACCGTCGTACCGCCGCACCGCGACGGCGGCCAGGCCCAGTACATCCACCGCCCGGTCCCGGATCCGCAGGTGGCGACCACGACCGCCGCCCGCGCCTGGGCCCTGGGCCGCCTCCACGAACCCATCCAGCTCCGGGACATGGCCGAGCAGGAGGCGATGTCCGTCCGCACCTTCACCCGCCGCTTCCGCGAGGAGGTCGGCATCAGCCCCGGCCAGTGGCTCACCCAGCAACGTGTCGAACGAGCCCGCCACCTCCTGGAATCCACCGACCTCTCCATGGACCAGGTCGCCACGGACGCCGGCTTCGGCACGGCCCAGTCGATGCGCCAGCACCTCCAGACGGCCCTCGGAGTCACCCCCACCGGCTACCGCCGCACCTTCCGCACGGGAGGAGCAACGGCAGCAACAGGGGCCGACGCCGAACCCGATCGCAGCACCGCCGACTCCGACCGCCACGGCACGGTCGGCGCCCTCAACTGACCTGTCGCCACAGCTCACTTGGCACCCTCAGCACCAGCTCCAGCCCCAACACCCCCCAGTTCCACGGCACCCCGGCCGTTCCTCTCGGCACGCTCAACCCGTCTCGCCCGTCGCGCCTCCCCCCAC
>NZ_JBXVPZ010000496.1:0-6835 GCF_057961495.1 Streptomyces sp. P5F9
GTTCCCCGCGCCCCTGGGTGGGTGGGGGTGCCGCTTCGTGGCTCCGTGCGGGTGCGTCGTGGTTTGCCTGCGGTGCGTTGTGGGGCGGCGCCGCGCCGGGGGGTCTCCGTCCTCGGATCGGCGCGGCAAGGTTTCTCAAGAGTGTGGCGGTGTTGAGCGCCGACCGCTGCGGGCGGACACCCCCCGACACGTCGCCTTCTCGCCGTACGAGGGCTGCGGCCGTCCTGGGTGCGGTCAGCCCGCCGTCAGCCGTACTGGCTCTATGCCCGAGACCAGGGTGGCGAGGGCCTGGTCGATGTCGCCGCCCAGGTACCAGTCGCCGGTGTGGTCGAGGGCGTAGACGCGGCCCTCGGAGTCGATGGCCAGGAGGGACCGGGTGTCCGGTTCCTCGCCCAGGGGGCTGACGTCGGTGTCCAGGGCGCGGCCTAGGTCGCCGAGGGTGCGGGCCATGTGGAGGCCGTGCAGGGGGTCCAGGTGGAGCGCCACGGGGGAGATCTGGCGGCCGGGGCCCGAGGGTGTGATGTGCAGGCCGCCGAACTCGGCCCAGGCCTCCACCGCCGCCGGGAACACGGCGTGCTGGTGTCCCGCCGGCGAGGTGTGGTCGCGCAGGGTGTCCGCCCAGATCTCGGCCTGCTTTATGTCCCAGCGGCCGGGCTGCCAGCCCGCGGCGCGCAGGGCGGCGTCCACGGGTACGGAGAAGCGCGATGGGGGTCCGCCCTGGCCGAGCGGAGTCGAGGGCTTGGGGGAGGAGTGGCGGTCGGCGTGCATCTGCCCTTCGATCGTCGGCGTCAGGGACGGTGGTGCGGTCGTGCCTTGCTCGGTCTGGTGGGGGTGGGGTCAGCCGGTTTCCGTCGCGGGGTCGACGACTCGTACGCCGAAGTGGGCGCTCAGGGCTGTGCAGGCTCGGCAGGGGGTCGCGAAGCTGCCGTGCAGGGGGTCGCCGTCCTCGCGGATGCGGCGGGCGGTGAGTTTGGCCTGCTTGAGGGTCTTGCGGGCCTCGCCGTTGGTCATCGGCTTGCGCGCGGCGCGCTTGCTGCGGGCCTCGTCGGCGGCGGTGATGTGCCGGGAGATGAGGATCGCCTCGGCGCAGCGGCCGGTGAACCGGTCGCGCTGGGCGCTGGTGAGGGTGTCGAGGAAGTCCTGTACCAGTGGGTGCAGGGCGGGCGGCTGGTCGCCTCGCGCGGCGGTGCCGGTGAGGGTGGTGGCGCCGCGCACGGAGAGGGCGGCGGCGATGGTCGGGAGTATGCCGTCACGGCGGTGGCTGAGGGCCGGCGCCTGCCGTGCCTCGGTGGCGCTCCAGCCGACCCGGGGGTCGCCCGAAGGTCCGGTGTGCGCCCCGGTGTGCGGTCCCGTCTGCGTCGCGTTCATGATCGTCATCCCCTCCCGAGCATCCCCCGGCGGGTCACAGAGTGCCAAATGCCGTGGCTGGTGCGGTAGCTGGGGCGGTGCGACACGCCAGGGCTTCGGCGGGCTGTCACGACGGGGTGACGGCAGGTCACGGTCGTGGAGGTTCGGTGACGGGTGCGGTGCGTTCGGTGAGGGGTGCGGTGAGGGGGTGCGGCCGACCGCCGCCGGTGACCGGTGTCGCCGTACCGCATAGGCTGTCCGCACCGCGATCCACGCGGTCGACGCGTGGAGACAGTCGAACGAAGACGTCAAGAAGACGAGACAGTCGATACGGGGCACAGTGGGGCGAGTTGGACATTCGGCCGCTGTGAATCGTACTGAATGCCGCAGGGGGCAACCGCCATGACGACAGGTCGGCTCGGGCAGCGAGCCGCGCCACCGAACGCGGCCTACGCCGGGCAGGTCGTGCACTTCCCGGACCCGGTCCGGGCGGCCCGCCACCCCAGAGGGGTGCGGATGGACGAGCACGGCTACCCCGACTTCTCGCCGTACGCGCGCGCGGCCGCCGAGATCGCCGAGCCCCCGGAGGGCTTCGGTGTCGACGAACTGCGCCTCACGGACTACGTGTCGGCGAACGCGGCGCTCGCCGCGACCCGGCACGAGCTGTGGGACACCGTGCCCGCGGTGGCCACCCCGCACGGCTGGACCTGGCACCACGTGGTCGGCACCCGGCGCCTCGAACTCGTCCCCGTCGACGTGAAGGCACTGCTGCGCCACCACGGCGGGATCGCCACGGCCGCCGTCGCCCACGACAAGCGCGGCACCCGTCCGCTCCAGGAGACCCGCCCCGCGCACTTCGGCCTGCCGAAGTCGACGGTCGCGGTGACCGAGGCGCAGGTGCAGGGCGTCGAGGAGGACCTCGGCTACCGACTGCCGGGCGCCTACCGGTCGTTCCTCAAGGCGGCCGGCGGCTGCGCGCCCATCGGCACCGCGCTGGACGCCGAGTTGGGGCTGATGATCGACCAGCCGTTCTTCACGGTCCGTGACGAGGCCGCCGTCAACGACCTCGTCTACATCAACAAATGCCTGCGCGACCACCTCACCAAGGACTACCTGGCCGTCGGCTTCGTCCAGGGCGGCCTGCTCGCCGTGAAGGTGAAGGGGCAGCAGATCGGTTCCGTGTGGTTCTGTGCCTATGACGACGCCCGCGACGTCGACCCGTCCCAGGCGCCGGCCGACCGTGTGGAGCGGCTGCTGCTGCGCGCCGGGGACGACTTCGACCAGTTCCTGGCCCGACTCGCGGGAAATCCCCCGGAGTTGGAGACGGTGGCGAATCTGATGGTGGACGGCGGGTTCGCCCAGTCGGTTCCGGTGTCGTCCGCGGCCTCGGCGTCCGCGGTGGGGGAGTGAGCTGACCGATGGTGACCTTCGCGCAGGCGCAGGAGCGCGCCGAGGAGTGGATCAACGGCGATGTGCCGTCGTACCAGCATCGCGAGGTGCGGGTGCGGGAGTTCGACCTCGGCTTCGTGATCTGGGCCGAGGACCGCGCCGACGGACCGCGTTCGGACGGCGGCGCACAGCGGATGGTGCTCGCCCGCGACAGCGGCGAGGCCACGCTGTGGCCCTCGCTGCCGGTGGGCGAGGTCGTCCGCCGCTACGAGGAGGAGTACGGCCGCCCCGACGAGGTCGCCGACGCGGTACCGGCGGCTCCGCCGGCCCGGGTGGACCTCAATCAGACCTCGTTCCTGCTGAGTCCGCCGGAGTGGCTGCAGGAGGCGGCGGACAAGCTGGGGATCCCGGACCGGCGAGGGGAGTCGGCCTCGCCTTCGACTCCACAGGGATCAACTCCGGGTGCGGGTGCGGGAGTTGGTGCTCCGGGTCCGTCGGGGCGTGCGCTTCCCGAGACCCAGGCCGGGGTGCCCGCCGCTTCGGCGTGGCCGGACGCCGGAGGATCCGGGGTGCCGGACGACGCGCCCGCCGTGCCTGCCGGGGCGACTCCCTGGGCGGGCACCGACACCAACGCGGATCCCGGCGAGGACCGTTCGGTACCGCTGCCCGCGACCGTCTTCGCGCCGCCGCTGAGGGAGCCCGAGGACAACACCCCGCCCGACGCCAAGACCGCCCTGATCTCCGGCGGCAGCCAACTCCCGCGTACGGCACAGGCTCCGGCGCTGGACGAGTCCCGCTCCGACTCCGACTCCGGTGGTGGGGCCGGGGGTTCGCGGGGGCCTGGTGGACCTGGCGGCGCGGCCCAGGGCAACACGCCGCCGTCGTACGGGTATCCGCAGGGTGCGCCTCAGCCGGCTCCGCCTTCGTACGGCTACCCGCAAGGGGCGGCCGGTGGCTCGGGTGGTGCCCCGCCGTCTCCGGGTGGTGCGCCGGGTGCGCCGCAGCCGGCTCCGTCGTCCTACGGGTATCCCCAAGGGGCCGGTAACGTGCCGCAGCCTCCTGGTGGGCCCGGGGTGCCGGGACGGGGGCTCGCGCCCAACGCCGGGGACATCGCCGACGCCGCGACCAGCAAGGCGGCGCCTCCGCCACGCCGGGGCGGTGGTTCCAAGACGCCTCCCCCGCCGGGTGCGCCCGGGACGCCGGGTGCGCGGCCGGGTGGTGCGCCCGCATCGCCTCCGCCGCCTCCGCAGGCGCCGGGCGGTGGGTATGTGGCTACGCAGATGGTTTCGGGGCTCGGTCCGGAGGGGCCTGGTGCTCCGCAGCCGCCCGGTGCGCCTGGTGCGCCGAACACTCCCGGTGGTACGCCTCCGGGTGGGGTGCACCATGCCGCGACGATGCTTGCCGATCCCGGGCAGGGTGGCCCCGGGTCCGCGGGGCCGAGGCCTCCGCAGCCGCCGGGTGCCCCTGGTACGCCACAGCCGCCCGGTGCTCCCGGAGTTCCCGGCGCACCCGGTGGACATGGTGCCCCCGGTTCTCCGGGCGCGCCCCAGCCGCCGAACGCTCCCGGCACCCCCGGTTCCCAGGGCGGTGCCCAAGGTGCCGTGCATCACGCGGAGACCATGCTCGCCGGGCCCCCGATGGGTGGGCCCGGTGTGCCTCCGCCGCCGCAATTCCCGGGCGCGCCCGGCGCGTTGGGCGCCCCCGGTATGCCGCCGGGTGCCCCGCCGCAGCAGCAGCCGATGCCGCCGGGCGCGGTACCTCCCGGTGCGATGCCGCCCCCTGGGCAGCAGATGCCCGGTCAGGGCATGCCTCCCATGCCCGCGCCGGGGCAGCCGTTCCCCGGGCAGCAGCAGCCCGCCTACGGCTATCCGCAGCAGGGGCAGCCGACCGTGGGACCGGGTTATCAGGCCGTGTTGCGGTACCGCGCGCCGGACGGGTCCGAGCAGCAGCTGATCCGGCGGTCCGCGCCGGGGACGCCGCACCCGGAGTGGCAGATCTTCCACGAGCTGCGCGGCATGAACATCCCGCCGGACCAAGTCCTCGAACTGCACACGGAGTTGGAGTCCTGCGAACTGCCGGGCGCGTACTGCGCGCGGATGATCCGCGAACAGTGGCCGCAGGCCCGCATCGCGAGCATCGCGCCGTACGGCACGGATCACGCGAGCCGGCAGCAGGGGATGCGCGAACTCCTCGCCCACCAGGGCGAGTTGCACCAGGTCGCCGACGGGCCGGCCCGACTCGCCCCGGTGCGGGCGCCGTTGCCGCCGGTGCAGCCGACGCCGCCGATCCCGCCGGAGGCGATCGCGCAGGAACTGGCGGGCGCGTTCGGGCCGGGCGTGTTCCGGTTCGAGCAGGCGGCGGTGTCCCGGCAGGGCGTACCGCCGGTCGTCGCGCACACGCTGGTCGCGGCGGGGCTGCCGATGGACATGGGCCCGTTCTTCTGGGCGCAGGCCCAACCCGGGCGACCCGTACCGACGTTGGCCGAACTCGCGCAGGAGCGCGGGGTACGGCCGTCCGCCGACGCGGGCTCGTACCTCGTCATGGGCAGCGACTTCGGCCGCGCGATCTGCGTCCAGTACGGCACGGCCAACATCGTCGCCGTGCCCGTGGAGGCGGGGCCGGGCGGCGCTCCCGTACCGCCGCAGTTCGTGAACACGGGGCTGCCCGAGTTCGCGCGCTGTCTGGCGCTGCTCGGCCGGATGTGGCGCCTGCGGTACGGGCTGAACCAGGAGCAGGCGGGCCGTTGGACCGTCGACTTCCAGGCGCAGCTCGCCTCGCTGGATCCGGCGGCGCTCGGGTCGCCGGAGAGCTGGTGGTCGGTGTTGCTGGAGCAGATGTGGGACGGGTTGTTGTGATCCCGATCCGCTGAACAGGCTGTATTGAGCTGTATTGAGCTGTATTGAAGGGCCGGGCCCGGTCGTGTGACCGGGTCCGGCCCTTTTGTGTGCGCCCGTGGTCGTTTCGCGTTCGCGTGATGCCCGTGACCTGTCTGCGGAGTGTCGCGTTATGAACACTTACGCCCGATCCATCAAGATATGCGGCAAATCATCATGTCGTGTCCGTCGGATGGAGAGGGGTTCCAGGATGAGCAGCGCATCGGTGTCACCACGTGGCTTCGTGGCCGTACGGGGGCGCGGCTACCGCCCCGACCAGGTCGACGCGTACGCGGCGGCGATCTCGCAGCACCGGGACGTGGCGTGGGAGCGGGCCGCGCGGCTGACCGTACTGGCCAAGGACATGGAGGCGGAGGCCGCGCGGATGCGGGTCGCCGTGTCCCGGCTCGCTCCGCAGACGTACGAGGCGCTGGGGGAGCGGGCTCAGCGGCTGTTCCAGTTGGGGGTGGAGGAAGCCGCGGCGCTACGGGAGTCCGCGCGGCGTGCGGCGGAGGAACAGGTTGCGGAGGCAGAGGCGCGCGCCGCGAGCGTGCTCCAAGCGGCGCGCGACGACGCGGACGCGCTCCGCGCCGAGGCCGAGGAACGCGCCCGCCAGCGACTCCTCGCGGCCCGCGCCGAGGCCGACGACATCCGGATCGGCGCCCGGCGCGAGGTGAAGGAGGGGCGTACGGAGGCGCTGTCCGCGTTGCGTGAGGTGCGGCAGCGGACCGCGGCGATGCTTGGTGAGCAGGCCAAGGAGCACGAGGAGCGGTGGGCGTCGGCCGAGCGGGAGGCGTCGTCGCGGGCGGCAGCGCTGGATGCGGAGTACGCCGAGCGGGTCGCTCTTGCGGAGGCTGCGTTGGGGGAGGCTCAACAGGCTTTTGCCGAGGCGGAGTTGTCGGATCGGCGGTGGCAGGAGGAGGCGGCCTCGCGGGCGGCTGAGGTTCTGGCGGAGGCTCGGGTTCGGGAGGAGCGGGTTGCTCGGGATACGGAGCGGGTGCTGCGCGAGCACGGGGAGACTTGGGATGACGTGCAGGCGCATATGGACCATGTGCGGAGTAGTTTGACCGCGCTTACTGGGCGGGCTGCGGCGGAGTGATGTGAACGGGGGCGCGGTTGTGGGTATGTGCGGGCCCGGTGGGGGCTGGTCGCGCCCGCGCGGCGGTAGCCGCAAATTGAACACAGCCCCGCGCCCCTAGGTGGGACCAGTCAGGGGTGATCTGCGC
>NZ_JBXVPZ010000497.1:0-6765 GCF_057961495.1 Streptomyces sp. P5F9
CACGATGCCTGCGGGGGTGATCAGTTCGGGTATGTCCAGGAGCCAGGCCGTGCCGACGCAGGGGTGGCCGGCGAAGGGCAGGCGGGTGGTCGGGGTGTAGATGTCGATGACTCCGCGCTCGGGGTCGTCGACGAACACCGTCTCGCTGAAGCCGAGTTTCCCGGCGAACACCTGCCGCTCGTCCGGGTCCGGCATGACGGAACCCTCGCGGACGACGCCGAGTTCGTTGCCGTATCCGCCGCTGGGTCCGCAGAAGACACGCAGTACGTCGTAGTCAGTCACGGGGGCATTCAAACACCGCGCGGGCGGCGAGGTCATCCCAAGTGAGGGCTCCGCCGGGGAGGGGCCAGGTGAGGGTCGGGGCCTCGTCGTACGGCAGCGAGGACAGCGTGTCCTCGTACGCCGTTTCCAGGACGGCCCGTTGGCGCTCGGGGGTCTGCGGGTGCTCCGCGAACTGGCGCATGCGTTGTTCGTGCGCCTCGGTCAGCTTGTCTGCCGTGCGGCGCCAGTCCTCGTCGTCCGGTGCGCGGTACAGGAGGACGCACGGCGGGGTCCTGCCCTCCGCGAGTGCCGCCACGGCACGGTCGTGGCCGTCGAGGAGTGCCCAGCCGTCGAACGGCGTGACCCGCCACAGGAGGACGGGGGCGAGCGTGTCCTCCTGAGCATGCTTGCGGTAGGCCTTCACCCGTGGCGCGTCCGCGGGCGAGAGCGGGCGTAGGGGCACGACGCCCTCCCAGCCTCCCGCGCACCAGTCGAGGTGGCAGGCGGGCCAGTCGCGCATGAAGTCGCCCCACCACACGTACGCCGGGAACTTGCGCCGCTCGCGGAGGTACCAGCGTGCGTCGTGCAGTGGGCCCCCCTTCGCCTCCTCCAGCCAACTCGCGTACTGGTGAACCCAGTTGCCGGGGTTTCTCATCAGGTCCGACCGGCTCCGCGGCAACGGTGAGCGGAAACCTTCGAGCCGGTGCACGAAGAGACCCTCGTGCGAACAACCGCCCTCTTCCTCCCGGCCCAACAGCAGGGGGCGCCCGCCCTGGCGGAGCAGCAGCCGGCCGCCCTCCGCCGTCTCGAAGCGCAACGAAGGCGGGCCGGGACGGTCCCGCACATCGAGTACGAGACCGCCCGGCCCGAGCAGTTCCCTGCGGCCCCTCTTCATGGTCATGAGGAGCAGTCTGGGGGACCTATGACTGCCCCCGACACCCGATTACGCCTCCGTACGCCGCCTGCGCATCGCGAACGCCACGCCCGCGCCCGAAGTCGAGCCCGTCGTAGCGGAGTTGGTGGTGCTGCGGGCGAGCCCGTGCCCGTGCCGGGCGTCGACGACAAGCCGTCCGGGGGGGGAGCGCGCGTCCGCCGTGAGGGTCACCGAGAGGTCGAGGGGGTCCAGTTCGGCGCCGGTCTGGTAGAAGCCGCCGAAGGCACCGGGGGCCGTGTTCACTCAGGCGTTGCTTTCGGACGTCTATGACCAGCCGGTTGAGGTGTTCCCGCATCCGCGCACGGGGGCGGTCCTGGTGACACCGAAACGCCCCGCTTGACCTTCCCTTGACTATTACTTGCCGTTTGTTTTCCGCCGCCGAGATCAAGCCGTGTCTGTGATTTTTCTGTGGGCAGTGAATGCCCACCCGGGCGGGTATGACTGAGGTAAGCCTCAGGTAAGTTAGGGCAGCCTCACCACACTGCCTCGCCACACACTCCCGCTTGGAGCCTGCATGCGTGCCGTCCGACTTCCCGTCGCCACCGCCGTCGCCGCCGCGGCCGCACTGACCGCCGTCACGGCGTGCACCGCGAAGAGCGACGCCAAGGACGGCGACGCGATCCAGGTGACCGCGGCCGACTCCAAGTGCACGACCTCGGCGACGTCGATCCCGGCCGGACAGGTCACGCTGAAGATCGAGAACACCGGCTCGAAGGCGACCGAGGTCGAGATCCTCTTCCCGGACGACCGGATCGTCTCCGAGAAGGAGAACATCGGGCCTGGCACCAAGTACACGCTCACCGCCGAGGTGAAGGCGGGGTCGTACGAGATCGCCTGCCGGCCGGGGATGAAGGGGCACGGTGTGCGGCAGAATCTGACCGTCACCGGGGGCTCGGTCGCCAAGCGTGACCCGAAGCTGGACGCGGCCGTCGCCGCCTACCGCGAGTACGCGCAGGAGCAGGCCGACGCCACGATCCCGAAGGTGGAGACCTTCGCGAACGCCATCAAGGCGGGCGACCTCACCGCCGCCAAGAACGCCTACGCGCCCTCCCGTTACGGCTGGGAGGCCACCGAGCCGATCGCCGAGTCGTTCGGGGACATCGACCCCAAGACCGACACCCGCGTCAACGACCTGGAGAAGGGCCAGAAGTGGACCGGCTGGCACGCGCTGGAGAAGGCGCTGTGGCAGGACAAGAAGATCGGCGCCGAACAGAAGGCCCTCGCCGCCGAGTTGGTCACCGATCTGAAGGACTGGCAGAAGCGCGTCGGCAAGGCCGAGATCACCCCGACCTCCATGGCCAACGGCGCCAAGGAACTCCTCGACGAGGTCGCCACCGGCAAGGTCACCGGCGAGGAGGACCGTTACTCGCACACCGACCTGAGCGACTTCAAGGGCAACGTCGAGGGCGCGCAGAAGGCGTACGAGCTGCTGAAGCCGGTCGCCCAGAAGAACGACGCGGCGCTCACCACCGAACTGGACAAGCAGTTCGCCGCGTTGAACACGCTGCTCGACAAGTACCGCTCGACCGCGACCTCGGACGGCTTCGTGTCGTACGACAAGGTCACCGCGGACCAGCGCAAGGAGCTGTCGGACGCGGTCAACGCCCTTGCGGAGCCGCTGTCCAAGCTCGCCGCCGCCGTCGTGAAGTAGGGGATCACCATGACCGAGACCCCGAAATCCGAGAGCCCCTCCCGTCGTTCGCTCATCGGCTGGGGCGGTGCCGGGCTCGCGCTCGGCGCCGTCGCGGCCGGTGGCGCGGTGGCGATGACCCGGGTCGGCGACGATGTCGATCCGGCCGGTGCCGACACCGGTGCCGCGGTCGCCTTCCACGGCGCCAACCAGGCCGGCATCGCCACGCCTGTGCAGGACCGGCTGCACTTCGCCGCGTTCGACGTGAAGACCGACGACCGCGCCGAGTTCGTGCGGATGCTGAAGGACTGGACGGCCGCCGCCCGCCGGATGACCGGTGGGCACGCGGTCGGCGAGGGTGCCTACGGCGGGCTCGCCGAGGCGCCGCCGGACGACACCGGTGAGGCACTGGGGCTGAAACCCTCGCGGCTGACCCTCACCATCGGCTTCGGGCCGGGCTTCTTCGACCACTTCGAGCTCAAGGACAGTCGTCCTGATGCCCTGGTCGACCTGCCGCAGTTCCCCGGCGACAACTTCGACAAGTCCCGTACGGGCGGCGACCTTTGTGTGCAGGCCTGTGCGGACGATCCGCAGGTCGCCGTGCACGCGATCCGCAACCTGGCCCGTATCGGCTTCGGCAAGGTCGCCATCCGCTGGTCCCAACTCGGGTTCGGGAAGACCTCGTCGACGACTCCGGGGGCTCAAACCCCCCGCAATCTCATGGGGTTCAAGGACGGCACCCGCAACATCGCGGGGACGGAGACGGACCGGCTGAAGAAGTTCGTGTGGGTCGGCGAGGGCGACAACGCCACCAACTCGGCCTGGATGACCGGGGGTTCGTATCTCGTCGCCCGGCGCATCCGGATGAACATCGAGACCTGGGACCGGACTTCACTCCAGGAGCAGGAGGACGTCTTCGGGCGGGACAAGGGCGAGGGCGCTCCCGTCGGCAAGGCGAAGGAACACGACGCGCCGTTCCTGAAGGCGATGAAGCCCGACGCGCACGTCCGGCTCGCGCACCCCGACTCCAACAGCGGGGTCACGATCCTGCGACGGGGCTACTCCTTCACCGACGGCACCGACGGCCTCGGCCGTCTCGAAGCGGGCCTGTTCTTCCTGGCCTACCAGCGCGACGTACGCAAGGGATTCATCCCTCTCCAGCGCAAGCTGTCCGCGTCCGACGCGCTCAACGAGTACATCCAGCACGTGGGTTCGGCGGTCTTCGCCGTCCCGCCGGGCGTCCGTGACAAGGACGACTGGTGGGGCAGCACGCTGTTCTCCAAGGACGCGAAGGAGTCGTAGACCGTGTTCTCGAACTATCTGATCGGTCTGCGCGAGGGCCTGGAAGCCAGTCTCGTCGTCTGCATCCTGATCGCCTATCTCGTCAAGACCGACCGGCGGGACGCGCTGAAGCCGATCTGGATCGGCATCGTCGTCGCGGTGCTCATCGCGATGGGCTTCGGGTGCGCGCTCGAATTCGGCTCGCAGGAGATGACGTTCCAGGCGCAGGAGGCGCTCGGCGGGTCCCTGTCGATCCTCGCGGTCGGGCTGGTGACGTGGATGGTGTTCTGGATGCGGCGCACCGCCCGGCACCTGAAGTCCGAACTGCACGGCAAGCTGGACGCGGCCCTCGCGATGGGCACGGGCGCGCTGGTCGCCACCGCGTTCCTCGCCGTCGGCCGCGAGGGCCTGGAGACCGCCCTGTTCGTGTGGGCGTCGGTGCACGCGGCGAGCGACGGCACCCCGCGCCCGCTGGTCGGCGTAGGACTGGGTCTGGCCACGGCGGTGTTCCTGGGCTGGCTGTTCTACCGGGGCGCGCTGAAGATCAACCTCGCGAAGTTCTTCACCTGGACCGGCGCGATGCTGGTCGTCGTGGCGGCGGGTGTACTGGCGTACGGCTTCCACGACTTGCAGGAGGCCGACTGGCTCCCGGGGCTGACGAAGCTGGCCTTCGACATCAGCGACACGATCCCGCCGGACAGCTGGTACGGCACCCTCCTGAAGGGCGTCTTCAACTTCCAGCCGGACCCGACGGTCCTGCAGATCACGGTGTGGCTGCTGTACCTGGTCCCCACGCTCGCCCTGTTCTTCGCCCCGGTAGGGTTCGCCTCCGGGAAGGGGAAGGTGAAGACACCTGATGAGCAGGGATCGCAGCCCTCGAAGGCTCCGCAGGCTTGACCGGCGCGTACTGATAGCGGCCTCGGTGACCGCTTTGTCGCTGACGGCGAGCGGTTGCGTGGTGGTCCACGGCGAGCGGGAGGTCCTTCCCGCCACCACCCGCGCCGAGGCCGCCACGGCGCTCCAGCAGTTCACGACCGCGTACAACGCGGCCGACAAGGCGTACGACAGTTCCCTGGACGCCGCTCATGTCACCGGCGCGCTCGCTGACATCGACGCGGCGCGGCTGAAGGCGGGGCACACCAACTCGCCGTCCGGGAACGCGAACTACTCGCCGCTGGAGCTGACGGACGCGAAGTTCACCATCCCGAAGAAGGCCGGCTGGCCGCGCTGGTTCGTGGCCGACACCGCCGCCAACAAGGGTGGCGGGGCTCGGTGGTTGCTGGTCTTCACCCGCAACGACCTCTCCGAGCCGTGGCAGGTGGCGTATCTGACGCTGCTCGCGCCCAGTGCCGTACCGAAGTTCAAGACCGACAAGGACGGCTGGGCGGAGGCCGTACCGGCGAACTCGACCGAACTGGCCGTCGCGCCGGGCGAGTTGAGCCAGAGCTATGCGACCTATCTGAAGAGCGGCGGGTCGGACTTCGCGGACGGGACGCACACCAGTGCTTGGCGTGCGGACCGGGAGAAGGCCACCAAGCCCGGTCTGGCCGTCCAGTTCCTCGACGAGCCGCTGACGAGCGGTGACTACGCGCCGCTGGCACTGCGTACGGCGGACGGCGGGGCGCTGGTGTTCTTCACCACGCGGTACTTCCAGAAGGAGACCGCGGCGGAGGGCACGTCGGTGCCGGCCCAGAACAAGGACGTGCAGGCGCTGACGACGGGTGAGGTGGAGCAGTCCCTCACCCTTCAACTCATCTCGAACGAGGTGGCGTTGGACCCGAAGCGGGGCGGGAAGGTGTCGGTGCTGGGGCGGATCGAGGGGCTGACCTCCGCGCAGGGCGGCTGACCTCAGGAGGTCAACGGCCCAGCGGCCAGGCCGAGTTCGCGTGGTCCGGTTCCGCGCCCGCGTGGCGGGCGCAGGCGTCCGTGAGGGTTTCGAGGAGGGTCAGCGGGTCGGGCAGGGGATGCTCGGGGCCGCGTACCCAGTGAACGGACTGGTTCTCGCCGGGGAGTTGGGCCGGGGGGACGAGGACGTAGGAGCCGCGGCAGTGCCAGCGCAGGCCGGGGTGTTCGTCCATCGTCTCGGGGTGGCAGTCCAGTTCGCACGGCCACCACTCGTCCTCGTCCTCGGGGGTGCCGCGGGTGAGGGTGAAGAAGAGCAGCCGTCCGTCGTCGCTCGCGGCGACCGGGCCGACCTCGACACCGGCGGCGAGCAGCCGCTCCAGCGCCTCGCGGCCCGCTTCGAGGGGTACGTCCAGGACGTCGTTGACCATGCCGGTCGCGGTGATGAAGTTGGCCTGCGGCTGGTGGCGGGCCCAGCGCTCGATCTGGGCGCGGTCGGTCGTGGACTGCGTCTGCCAGGCGAACGACACCGGGTGCCGGGCCGGTGTGGGGCAGCCCACGCGGTCGCACGAACATCGGTAGCCCGGGGCGGGGTGCGCGGCGGGGGCGATCGGCAGCCCGGCCTCGGCGGCGGCCAGCAGCAGCGCCTCGCGTCCGCTGCCGTCGTCGGGGGCCTCCTGCGGGCGGCGTCCGCGCAGCCACGAGGAGAGTTTGCCCTGCCGACCGGTCCGGCCACCGAACGTCGCGCTCATCTATCTCCTCGCCCTGCTGTTGTCGCCCTGCCGTTGTGCGGAGAAGTCCTGCCGTTGTGCGGAGA
>NZ_JBXVPZ010000498.1:0-6753 GCF_057961495.1 Streptomyces sp. P5F9
CATCGTAACCGTGTCGCAGACGCGTTCGATCAGCGCCCCGCCCCCAGGCGGCACGCCTCCGCGTACGCCCGGACCAGCGGCCGTCCGCCGTCCTCCCGCCGCCAGGCCAGGGCGTAGCGGCTGGGCGAAATACCGTGCACCGGGCGGGTGATGACACCGCCGAGGGTGATCAGGTGGGCATTGCCCGTGGCCACCAGACAGACACCGAGACCGGCGACCAGCGCCTCGTACGTCTCCTCCGTGCTCGCGATCTCCGCGCCGATGCGCGGCAGTCGGCCACCGCGCTCGTCGAGGGCAAGCCAATGGTCACGCAGGGGACCCGCGTCGGACGGCAGGGCGAGGAACGGCTCGTCGACGAGATCCGCGAAGTCGACCTCGGCGCGAGCGGCCAGCGGGTGGCTCTCCGGGAGCGCGACCAGGCGGGGTTCCTCCGCCACGACCGTCCAGTCGTAGCGCTCCGCGTCGGGCAGCGGCAGCCAGACGAACGCCACGTCCGCGTCGCCGCCCGCGAGACCGGCCGTCGGATCGTCCCAACTCACCTGCCGCAGCCGTACGGTGGCCTCCGGACGCGCGGCCGTGAAGCGGGAGCGGATCGCGGGCAGCAGGCCGCCCCGGCCGGGGCTGGTGCTCATGCCGACCACCAGGGTGCTGCGCTCGGCCGCGCTCACCTCCGCCAGCGCGGCCGCGCCCTCCGCCCAGACCGCCAACACCCGCTCGGCGTACGGCAGTAGAGCCGCACCGGCGGCCGTGAGCGCCACGCCCTGCCGGTCACGCCGGAACAACTCGGCGCCCAACTGCCGTTCCAGCGCCCGGATCTGCTTGCTCAGGGCGGGCTGCGAGACGTACAGCCTCTCGGCCGCGCGCGTGAAGTGGAGCTCCTCGGCGACCGCGACGAAGTAGCGCAGGTCCCGTACGTGGACGTCCGTCGTCATAGCCATTGGTTATCAGCGTAGGTCTTGGACGGCGGATCGGGGGCGGGAGCACGCTGGTCGGCAGTTGGGCAACAGGGATTCGGGATCTCAAGGGGAGACGTCATGAACAAGGTATGGCTGGTCACCGGTGCGAGCAGCGGGTTCGGGCGGGCGATCGTCGAGGCGGCGCTCGCGGCCGGTGACGTGGTGGTCGGTGCGGCCCGGCGGACCGAGGGACTGGACGACCTGGTGGCCGCGCGGCCCGACCAGATGGAGGCGTTGCGCCTGGACGTCACCGACACGGGGGCCGCCGAGGCCGCCGTACGGGACGTGGTGGCGCGGCACGGGCGGATCGACGTCCTCGTCAACAACGCGGGCCGTACGCACGTCGGTGCCTTCGAGGAGACCACCGAGCAGGAACTGCGGGACCTGTTCGACCTGCATGTCTTCGGGCCCGCGGCCCTCACGCGCGCGGTGCTGCCGTCCATGCGGGAGCGGCGGTCCGGGGCGATCGTGCAGATGAGCAGCATGGGCGGGCAGATGTCCTTCGCGGGCTTCTCGGCGTACAGCGGAACGAAGTTCGCCCTGGAGGGACTCTCCGAGGCACTCGCGGACGAGGTCGCCGAGTACGGCATCAAGGTGCTGATCGTCGAGCCGGGCGGCTTCCGGACCGCCCTCTTCGACACGAGCCGGGCCGGGGTCAGCGCCGACAGCGGGCTGTACTCCAAGGTGAGCGTGACCCGCGGCTTCGTCTCCGGCGGCGGCGGCACCCAGGCCGGCGACCCCGCGAAGGCGGCGGCCCTCATCCTCGCCGCCCTCGACGCCGAGGACACCCCGCTGCACCTGCCGCTGGGTGACGACGCGGTCGACGCCGTGCTCGGGCACCTGGAGCAGGTGCGCGGCGACATCGCGGCGTGGGAGAAGCGGACCCGGGCGACGGGGTTCGACGCGTGACGGAGGGCTGGGAAGCCGGGCCCGCTCCCGTTGTCAGTGCTGCGTGCCACGATGGGTGCACAGCGAGACGCATGGGGAGCGGGGGGTGACATGGAGGGCGAGTTTCCGCGGGCCGGACGGCGGGCCAGGGAGCTGTGCGCACGGGGCACGCGGTTGTACGACGTGGCGCGCGCCCTGCGTGAGGACCACGCCCGCGCGCTCGACACCGTCCGCTCCGCGCTGGAGCCGCTGCGGGCCGAACTCGTCGCGCAGGAGCTGGAGTCCATCCCGGTCGCCCGCCTGAAGGACGTCACCGAAGGGCGGCTGCGGCTCGGGGCGGTGGAAGCGGCGGGACTGGCCTCCGTGCGCGCGGTGCACGAGGCGAGCCGGTACGAGCTGCGGCAACTGCCCGGCGTAGGACAGCAGACCGCAGACCGGGCCCTCGCGGCGGCCCGGCAGATCGCGCGGGCCGTCGCGGAAACCGTGTCCGTCCGCATCGACGTCGACCACCCCGAGCCCCGCACCACGGCCCTGGTCATCGCCCTGCAACGGCTCGTCGAGGCCGGACCCGAGCTGCGCCGCGCCCGGGACGCCGCTGCACGGCTCGACGAGCGGCTCGGCGCGCTGCTGCCCGTGGCCCGGCCCGCCAGCAGCAGGCTGCTGATGGCACTCGCGGGACGCAAGCGGCGGGACGGCGCGCTCGCCGCGGTCGCCGAACTGCATGAGCTGGTGGCCGACCCGGCCGCCAGGGACGTACGGCTGCTGATCGCGCAGGCCTCCACGGACCTGTTGCGCCCGCCGGTCTCCGACATCGAGGCGTGGGTCGACTTCGAGCTGCGGTCCGCCGAGTACTACAGCCAGCTCGCCGAGGTCGACGGGCAGCAGCCGGACCTCGCGGCGAGCGAGGGTTTCCTGCCGGCGGAGCTGGCCGAGCGGGTGCACGCCCAGCCGCTGGACGACACCCACCGCCGGGTCTCCCTGCGCGGATACCAGTCCTTCGGCGCCCGCTTCGCCCTTGCCCAACGCCGGGTCGTCCTCGGGGATGAGATGGGGCTCGGCAAGACCGTCCAGGCCATCGCCGCGCTGGCCCATCTCGCGGCCGAGGGACAGAGCCACTTCCTGGTGGTCTGCCCGGCCAGCGTGCTGATCAACTGGAGCCGTGAGATCGGCGCCCGCAGCACCCTGCGCGCGCTGCCCGTGCACGGCCCGGACCGGCACGAGGCCTATGCGGAGTGGGGTGAGCGCGGCGGGGTCGCGATCACGACGTTCGACACACTGCACACCTTGCCGACGCCGGCCGACAAGTCACCGAAGGGCAGGAGGCCGAAGGCCGAGGCACCGGCCGGCCCCACCCCGAGCATGCTCGTCGTGGACGAGGCCCACTACGTGAAGAACCCGGACACCCGCCGCACCAAGTCGGTCGCCCTGTGGACCGAGCGCTGCGACCGCGTCCTGTTCCTCACCGGCACGCCCATGGAGAACCACGTCGAGGAGTTCCGCACCCTCGTCCGCCACCTCCGCCCCGACCTCCTGCCGACCGTCCGCAACGGCACCGCGGCGGCCGGACCGCACGCCTTCCGCAAGTCCGTCGCCCCCGCCTATCTGCGCCGCAACCAGGAGGACGTACTCACCGAACTGCCCGCCCTGGTCCAGGTCGACGAGTGGGTCGAACTCGGCGTCGCCGACCGCGATGCGTACGGCCGCGCGGTCGGCGACGGCAACTTCATGGCGATGCGCCGGGCCGCCTACGCCGACACCGAGAAGTCCGCGAAGCTGCAACGCCTGCGGGAGCTGGTCGCCGAGGCCGCGGACAACGGCGTGAAGGTGGTGGTCTTCTCCTACTTCCGGGACGTGCTCGCCGCGGTGGAACAGGCCCTGGAGAAGGGGGTGTTCGGGCCCATCTCCGGAAGCGTCCCGGCGGCCCGCCGGCAACAGCTCGTCGACGACTTCACCCAGGCCCCCGGCCACGCAGTCCTGCTCTCCCAGATCGAGGCGGGCGGGGTCGGCCTCAACCTCCAGGCCGCCTCCCTGGTCATCCTCTGCGAACCCCAGGTCAAACCGACGGTGGAGCACCAGGCCGTGGCCCGCGTCCACCGCATGGGCCAGATACGCACGGTCCAGGTGCACCGCATGCTCGCCACCGACAGCGTGGACGACCGGCTCCTGACCATCCTCAAGAACAAGGACCGCCTCTTCGACGCCTTCGCCCGGCGCAGCGCCCTGGCGGACGCCACCCCGGACGCGATCGACATCTCCGACGCCACGCTGGCCCGCCGCATCGTGGAGGAGGAGCAACAGCGATTGGCGGCTGAGGCCACCAACTGACCGTGCCCGCAGGGGTGTTCGGCCGGGTGTTCGGCCGTCACGAGCGCACGTCGAGTTCGGCGAGAGCGGCACCCTTGCCGCCACTCCGCACGGTGACGCGGACATACCGGGCGGCCGTTCCGTCCGGAGCGTGCCACGCGTGCCCGTCCGCAGAGACCTCGACCGTGTACGACCCCGGCTGCTTGGTCCACGTGGGCCGAACCGTCCCCACGCGCACCGTCCGCCCCAGGTCGACCGTGAGGGAGGCACGCTCGGCGTCCGGTGACCAGGCGGTCGCGGGGCTGCCGTCCACGGCCGCCTCCGGGTAGAGGCCGGAGACCGAGGAGGTGGCCGTCGCCGGGCGGCAGCGGGCCAGGTCGGTGGTGGGGGTGAGGTCCGGGCGCCGGGTCTTCAGGGTGACCGTGCCGGAGAGGGTGCGGCGCCCCTCGGGGGTGTCCAGGGAGAAGGGCGCGCCGGTCCGCAGCCGTACCGTCGTCGTCTCCGGGCCGATCGCGATGTCGTATGTACGACCGCGCCAGCGCAGCCCCGACAGGCGTACGCCGTCCGGGAGTTGGGGCGGCAGGGTCGGGTCGAGGTGGAGGGTGTCGGGGCGCAGGCGCAGGCCGGTGAGGCCGTGGGTGAAGACCTGGAGGAAGCCGCCCTTGCCGGTGAGGAAGTCCTGGGCGGGGGAGCCCGCGAGGGGGTCGGACGCGCCGGCCTTGTCGCCGCGCGACTCGGAGAAGAGGGCGAACGGGCCGCGGGCGAAGGGCTGGTAGGCCCGCCGCAGGAAGGTGTACGCGGCGCAGCCCGGCTCGCCGATCGCCGCCGCGTCGATCGCGTGGACGGCGTCGGTCATGGCGGGGCCGTCCGGGTCGGTGCGCCGGGCGTAGTAGTCGAGGGTGGCGGCCGCGGCACCGGCCGGCATGGGCCACTCCAGCGGGTAGATCAGCAGCACGGTGTCGGCCTGCTTGATCTGGGAGCCGCCGTAGCCGTCGTACTGGAGGAAGATCTTGCGCTTCGGGTCGTAGGGGATGCGCAGGCCGTTCGCGACGGTGAGCCAGTCGGCGGGGGCGGGCGTGCCCAGGGCGTGGGCCGCGTCGGTCGCGGCGCGCAGCGCGGTGGCGGCGACGGCGTTGGTGTAGACGCCGTCGTTGACGCCGTTGCTGTACTCGTCGGGTCCGGCGACCTCCTTGACGGAGTACGAGCCGTCCGGGTTCTTCGTGGCCCGCGAAGTCCAGTACTGGGCAAGGCCGTTGAGGAGGGGCCGGCCGCGGGTGCGGAGCCAGGCGCGGTCGCCGGTGGCGAGGTAGTACTGCCAGGCGGCGAGGGCGATGTCGCCCTGGAGGTGGTTCTGGGTGACGCAGTGCGGCGGCTGCCAGCTCTGGCACTCGTTCCACAGGCGGCCGTGACTCGCGCTCGTCCAGGGGAAGAACAGGCCCTTCACCGCGGTCTTCGCGGCGTTCTCGGCGGCGGCCGCGCGGGTGCGATACCGGTATTCGAGGACCGGGAGGGCGAGGTCCGGGTGGGTGGCGAGCAGCGCGGGGAACATCCAGGTCTCGGCGTCCCAGAAGACCATGCCGGCGTAGTTGTCGCTGGTCAGACCGGCGGGCGCGATGCTGTTCCGGGCGCCGGGGCGCAGCGCGGACAGCAGCCCGTACTGGGCGGAACGGACCCAGAGTTGGAGATCCGGATGCCCCGGAACCTCGATGTCCGACGCCCACAACGCCCGCCAGGCGGCACTGTGCGAGGCGAGCAGTGCGTCCCACCCCCGCCGCGCGGCCTCCCCGGCGGCGTCCTGGGCGGCGGAACGGGGGTCGCGGGAGGTGAGGGCGGTGTCGACACCGACGTACTTGGTGGCGGTGTAGCTACGCCCGGAGCGGACGGGGAGGATGGCGGACTGGCGGGCGCTCAACTTCCCCGGTTCGGGGGCGTGTTGGGGCCGTCCGGGCGCATCCAGCACGGACGCGACGGCCCCGTCGACACCCGTCCCGTCCGTGCGGAACGCCACGCCGATGGTGTGTTCGCCCACGTGCCCGCCGTCGGTCTGCGTGACACGGCGGGCGCCGCGGCCGTCGAGGCGGTCGGTGAGGGTGAGTTCGCCGTCCCAGTGCGGGGTCACGCGCAGGTGTACGGCGCCGGTGTGCGGGGAGTCGCGGGCGGCGAGGACGGCGTAGACGAGGTCGGTGCGGCGGCCGTCCGTGGTGGTCCAGGTGAGGGACGTACGGACGTACCCGCAGCGGAGGCTGAGGGTTTGCCGGTAGTGGCTGACCCGGCCGCCGCTCCCACCGCCGTAGGTCTCGGCGCCCGCCGTGACATCGAGGCCGGTCCAGTTCGGGAGCGCGGCGAGGGCCTCGCGGCCGGCCGTGTTCGCGGGCCCCCGCGCATAGAGGCCGGAGACGAACGCGCCGTCGTAACGCGGGGTGTACAGCGGCCAGCCGGTCTTCTCACCGGACGCGGCGTACCCCGCGCCGGCGGGCGGGACACGGGTGCCGAGGTAACCGTTGCCGACGTAGGGGTGGTACGTGTCGGTCGGGTCGATCCGGCCGGCCGAGGGCGCCCAGCCGCGCGCGTCGCAGTCGTCGCGGGGGTGGGTGCGCTGTCTCTT